>JBLHIH010000011.1:0-47309 GCA_047616645.1 Flavobacterium sp.
GAAGCTGTCCACCGAGAAGTCATGGAAGAAGTGGGTATTAAGATAAAAAACTTGAAGTACTTCAGCAGCCAATCATGGCCATTTCCAAATTCCTTAATGCTGGGGTTTCATGCTGAATATGACAGCGGAGACATTGTTCTTCAAGAGGAAGAAATAGCGGACGCTCAATGGTTTCACTATTCAGATATGCCCAACAAGCCAGCACTGGTATCAATCTCCGGTTGGTTGGTTGAAGATTTCGTGGAAAGAACAACTTCAAATTGAAGGCGAGAATAAGACATACAATCACCTTTTCTTTTTGCCTCTTGATCTCACTTGAGGTCAGTGCGATTACCATTGCCTGCGCGTCCAATTTTAAAACGACACTTGTGAAAATTGTCAATCATTTCGAAGGGCCGAATAATCAACATCAGATAAAGATAGTCAGTGGCTCGTCAGGCATGCTACACACCCAAATCACGCAAGGTGCGCCTTTTGATATTTTCCTATCCGCAGATGAAGCGAGACCAATATTATTGGAAGAGAAATTAGACATTGAGAGTTTTATATATGCCAAGGGGCGCTTAGTTTTTTGGCAAAATAACGCAACCGTCGTTAACAAAGAAAGCTTCTCCAACTTTTCAGGAAAAATCGCCATAGCAAATCCTAGGCTTGCCCCTTATGGATTTGCCGCTAGAGAATTTTTAGCTAAATACAAACCAGGTCACTTGGCAGTAGATAAATTAATACGAGGAAATAACGTTAATCAAAATTATCATTTTATACAGTCGGGAAATGTAGATGCCGGGTTTGTTTCTCTTACACAAATGATTCTTGGCAAGCACAAAAATTATTGGCTGATACCGACAAAGGACTACCCACCGATCATTCAACGTGGAATAGTGATCAATTCAAGCGATCCGACAACCACAGAGTTCGTCACATTCTTAGGTTCTGACATAGCTCAGACTATTATCCAAAATTCAGGTTATGACGTAAGTAATGAGCTAGGCCATTATCTAAATGACGAATCTACTTTAGTTAAAAGATTTGAGGAGTCGGATTAGTAATGAGCGCTGATGACATAAATGCATTCTGGTTAACAATCAAACTTGCCTCTACAACAAGTTTAGTCTTGATTATCTTAGGAACACCATTAGCTTGGTGGTTGGCGCGAACAAAACACTATTCAAGAATATTGATCGAACCCATTGTCGCATTGCCAATAGTACTACCCCCTACCGTTCTTGGTTTTTATCTTCTCATCCTATTCTCTCCTAACAATCCAATAGGGGAATATTGGATATCAATAACAGGCACACCGCTAGCTTTTACGTTCTCAGCTTTAGTCATTGGTTCCATCATTTATTCTCTACCATTTTATGTTCAACCACTTCAGGTTGCATTCGAGGGCATCGAACCAGATTTATTAGATGCAGCGACAACCTTAGGGGCAAGTCCATTGGATAGGTTTTTTTCAATTGCAGTCCCTTTGTCCAAACGAGGATTTGTCGTAGCAATATGCTTGGCATTTGCCCACACGGTGGGCGAATTCGGTATCGTATTGATGATAGGCGGAAATATCCCAGGAGAGACTCAGGTCTTATCCATCGCACTATTCGACCATGTTGAAAGCCTACAATTCGAATCTGCACACAACATTGCAGGGGCCCTTCTCGCTTTTTCATTCTTGGTACTGACATTCGTTTATTCCCTTAATAGAAAATGGCGAATGTCATGACCTGCCACTTGCGAAATGCTGCTTATGAAATACATTAAGGCCGCTTTGGATCTTAAAAATTCAGAATTCCACCTTGATGTGGACATCACCATTGCCTCGAATGAGATAACGGGTCTCTATGGCCCTTCCGGTTCAGGGAAAAGTACTATTTTAAGACTTATCGCAGGTTTAGATAGAGACTCAAGATCAGATCACAAAGCCAAGATTGAAGTTTCGACAGACCAAGAAATATGGTCCAGTGAGAATAAATTTAAACCCGCACACCTGCGTAAAATCGGTTATGTGTTTCAACACCCTCAGCTATTCCCCCACTTAAGTGTTCTTGGTAATTTGCAGTACGCCATCCAACGAAAACAAAATGCAACAGACATTGAATTAGAGCAAGTGACACAGTGGCTCGGGATACAAGGCCTACTGCTTAAGTCACCAAATGATCTTTCCGGAGGGGAAAAACAACGTGTGAGTATTGCGAGAGTGTTATTAAGTGGAGCGCAAGCCTTACTAATGGACGAACCTCTCGCGGGCCTAGATCATGAAGCTAAGCGCCGAATATTACCTTATATTGATCGCCTCCATAATCGCTTAAGCTTTCCATTTTTGTACGTTAGTCACGCAATGGATGAAATTTCTTACTTGACGGACTATATGCACATACTAGAAAAAGGCAGACTGACTCAATCCGGAAGTACCTTAGCCCTGAGTCCCAGTCTCACGGTAAATGAAAATGACGCTTGTGCAATCGTTAAGTGCCGTGTCGAGTCCTTTGATGAGAACTACAAACTCACGAAATTATATTTTGAAAATCAGGCTATTTATGTGGCGGGAAAAAGAACTGACAAATCAAATATAAAACTAAACGTACCCGCCAGAGATGTTAGCATTACACTTGAACGTCAGACAGCTAGCAGCATACTCAATATTCTGCAGGGCACGATTACCAACACGCATAGTTCTGAAGATGGCAGCAGTATCTTGGTTCAAATTCAAGTTGGCAATCAATATCTACTTTCAAGAATAACGCGACGCTCAATGGAAAACCTGGATATAAATATCGGACAGTTAATTTATGCACAAATCAAAAGCGTTAGCTTAGTGTCTGAATATGCAGACTGATACTCATCCCTATTCTACTCTAACACCTGATCTCGTCATGGATGCAGTTGAAAGCGTTGGCTATCAGTGCGACGCAAGGATATTGCAACTCAATTCTTACGAGAACAGGGTCTATCAAATCGGTATCGATGAAGCAGAACCTGTCATCGGAAAGTTTTATCGCCCTAATCGGTGGAGCAATGATCAAATACTTGAAGAGCATATATTTACACAAGATTTAGCGAATAATGAAATTTCCGTTGTTCCTCCCATGTTAATTAATGGCAATTCTACATTAGAGGAATATTCAGATTTTCGCTTTGCACTCTATCCACGACGGGGCGGTCGCGCACCCAGCATCGATGACCTGGGAAGCCTCGAAATTTTAGGTAGACATATCGGTAGAATTCACGCGTTTGGCTCGGACAAAGTATTTCAATATCGACCCACTATATCCGTCGAATCTTATGGCCAACAATCTCGAGACTTTCTTCTTGAGAATAACTTCATCCCAATGGAACTCATTCCTGCTTACAAAGCTTTAGCAGATCAAATTTTAGGTGATTTGAATAGACTATTTTCCCAATCCTCAAATATTGAACATATTCGCCTTCACGGAGATTGCCACATGGGCAACGTACTCTGGCGGGATGATTTACCTCATTTTGTTGATTTTGATGACGCAAGAAATGGGCCGCCCATTCAGGATTTGTGGATGATGTTATCCGGAGAAAGAGAGGATCAAACTCAACAACTCACGGCGATACTGAAGGGCTACAAGGATTTTTGTCACTTCAACTATGGGCAAATTAAGCTAGTTGAACCTCTTAGAACACTACGCATGATGCACCACAGCGCGTGGATTGCTAGACGCTGGCATGACCCAGCTTTCCCAAGAGCATTTCCTTTTTTTAATACAGAAAGATTTTGGTCCAATCACATATTGGAACTAAAAGAACAATGGTCAAAACTATCAGAGCCTGCCTTACAGATATTTAATTAGATGGGACGTAAATTCCTGGCTTTACTATCAAATTTGTTAAGTATGGGATTAGCATACATCTCAAGCCACTTCATTCGCCAAGGCTCAGCACAATTTTGATGGCGACGTTCAAAGACACTCACCTCTTCAAAAACAATACTCTCTTTAAATACATTCCAGACTTCAGAATACCTGGGATCGACACCATCAGTTGAAGCCAATTGTTGGAGAGCCCAAAAATTGATATAAAATAGTTGATAGTTATCTAATACTTGTCGATCTATTGCATGCGCAACTTCTTCAGCTGTTTGGTAATCGCCAGATAAGGTCTCACCAAATTTTAGCTTGATCCGACCTTTATTTCCCCCAAGGCCCTTCACCAAACTAAGCAAGTCCTCACCTGGTGGTTTCTCATAAAACCCAACTTCTTCAACTATAGATAGCTCCTTAGCCTTTAGGTAATCGCAGGGGTCAAATTCATAAGATATTGAGACCGGCGTAATATTGAGTTCACTTATTGTGTCGGATAGCGCTTGCTTTCGTTTTGATACTGCGAACATTTTTATGATGGTAGGATCTGTTACATCGAAACCGTCCTTTGCCCTACCTTCACTTTGAGCAATCCAAATCGAGTGCCCTTCACTTAAAGATTGATAGATATATCGGGAAGACTGCAAGATCGCGGCATAAATTTTCTTTGCGCCTTCTTCAGAACGACGGATAAAAAAACTCTTGTTCAGCTTCATCAGGTCAGTCGCAAACTCTCGTTGAATCAGGTTATCTCCCACTGCAATTCGGACAGTATCTCTGTCAGATAACCAGAGCGCATAGTCCACTAACATTGAGTCACCAGCAATGTCACGATGGTTACCAACGAAAAGTTGAGCCTTCCCTTTATCTAGGGACTCTACTCCGGCGTATTCAAAGCCATCGCTCGTTTCAGACACGATTTTTTTCGCATAGAACGCAATCATTTCTTGAAACTCTCTGATAGACCTTACACCACCCAAGGCCCGGCGAAGCGCAATTCGAGAGATAAAACGCACCATAAGAGGGAATAATGATGCGAGGCGTGGTGAATG
The DNA here is from genome assembly GCA_047616645.1 of Flavobacterium sp. Lineage (GTDB taxonomy): Bacteria > Pseudomonadota > Gammaproteobacteria > Pseudomonadales > Azotimanducaceae > JAHRVQ01. The sequence continues at coordinate 4,877 of JBLHIH010000011.1, forward strand.
ATAGCTGCCCACAAAATCCAGTAAATCTGAATTTTTTAACAATCTATTAATGACGCCTTCTACCTCATCATCATGATAAGGTCTGATATCTTCAAATTCGTTCATGGGCAAGACAACTTATATTTCTCTGCGATTTTTCTGCATTTTACGCGGTAAACCAACACCGTGTAATAGCAGAGTAAAAATAATTCTTCAGGATTATCAATATATGACCATTATTCCGCTGATTATGCCTGCGACCCTTAGTGACTTACCGCAGATAACTGACATCTATAATTATTACATCGAAAGTTCAGCCATTACCTTCGATATTAAACCTTGGACCTCGGAAGAACGTTTACCTTGGTTTAACCAATTCAAGGATGGATCACCCCACCAATGTTGGGTCTTGAAAGACCAGGGAAAAATAATCGGCTATGCCTGCAGCGCCAAGTTTCGACCTAAACCGGCTTATAATACTTCGGTCGAATCTACCATCTATCTTCACCCAAACGCCCTCAGAAAGGGGTTCGGGCGACGTCTGTACAAACACTTACTGAATGAACTCGAGAAACTATCGCTACATCGATGTTACGGTATTATCACACTTCCCAATGAGGGCAGCAGATATCTTCACGAATCCCTCGGTTTTAAAACCATAGGCATCCTTACTGAGGTAGGATATAAATTTGATCAATATTGGGATACATTATGGTTAGAGAAGAAATTAGGATCACAGGACAAAGGTAGTAAACTAGAGCAGCGCTATTAATAGCCCTCTATTAAAAGATCAGGAAGAACCCAAGAAATATCAACAATACAAAAACAAAGCGTCTAATCAGCGCGTCAGGTAGCAGATGATTTATTTTATTAGTGAGTAGAGTCACCACTATAACCAAAGGCACCGCAAAACCAACAACTTTTAGTACATCTACCGTCACTTGCCCATTAAGCGTAATGCTGGCTGTTCTGAAGATTGTCGATAACGCGAAACTCCCTAATAAGGTCGCTCTAATGACATTGATATCAAGTGGTTGTCGATACATCAAATAAGCGAGTGGCGCCCCTCCTGCGCCGTACATCCCTGCCATGAGCCCACCGCTTGCACCCACCAATATCCGCGTTATTCTTCCTGATGCTTTCAGAAAAGGCGCTGGTTTTAACATCAACAAAATCCCAGCACTAACAATGACAAAACCCAATATTTTGCGTAGTCGCCCGTCTGAAGTTCCAGAGAGGTAGTCCAAAATAAATATACCCAGTAGGATCATCGGCAGCATGCCTAGAGCGAGCCACTTGATATATTGCTTATCTACAAACTTATAGGTATATCGAAGGGCTACAAATGCATTAACGACACTAATTAAACTTACAATTGCAGCGGTGGTTTCAATCTCAGCAAGACCTAATACCGTCACGCCACCGATAATGATAAGCCCCATAGCAAAGCCGGTGATGGTTTGCACCATCGTTCCGAAGATAATCAATAGCAGTATGAATAGACTATTTAGTTCCATGGCTCAAATGTATAGCTCAAATGTTTGGAAAAGAAATCTATTATCATCTATTAGACTGAACCGGGTAAAGCTTCCGCTCTATTGCGCTTTGTTTTTAAGAGTGCAACTGGCATTATTGATAATATATTCCAATTACCTGAAGGACTAAGTAAATTATATGATCTTATGGGTGAAGACATTTCACATATTGTTTGTAATGGCTTGGATGGCAGGACTCTTCTATCTTCCGAGAATACTTGTTCATTATGTTGAGGGGAAGCATGCCCATCAAGATATCAGTCGATTGGTATTGATGGCAGAGAAACTCGTGCGATTTTCAACGCTTTTAGCTGTCCTCGCTTTGAGTTTGGGGATGTGGTTATGGCTGGGCTTTGGTTTCGAAGGTGCTTGGCTTTGGGCAAAATTAGGCTTTGTCTTTCTCTTAATACTTTACCACGCTCAATGTTGGTTCTATGTTCGACAAATGCAAAGAGATGAGGTTATTTCTAGTTCTCTCTATTTTAGATTATTCAACGAATCTGCCTTAATGATTATCGTCCCTATCCTAATTTTAGTCGTCGTCAAACCTTTCTAATCGAGCTTTCTAATCGAGCTTTCAAATAAAGACACAAATAAATATCAAATTAATAAACGGGTAATATTTTTCGTCACGTAAAAGAATATACACAACAGGGAGATATTGATGAAAACATGCATTTTACTACTAGCCTTATTATCACTCACTCAGCAAAGTTTTGCAGGAGAGGGCAAACAAAAAAGAAATATGATGCGCGCACTGGATACAGACGGTGACAAAGTACTGTCTTTTGAAGAGTTTCAAAATGGGCCTGACCAACGATTCGAAGGGGCTGATGCTGATAACGACGGCTTGCTAACACTCGATGAGATGCAGTCAAAGCACGCAGAAAGAATGGCAGAGAGGCAGCTAAGAGCCAGCGAACAACTTGAAAGAATTGGGGCACGTTTCACAAGCCTAGATACCGATGCCAGCGGCGATCTTACAAAAGAAGAAGCGCGTCGAGGAATATTCAACCAACTGGATAAGAATGGAGACGGTTTCATTACAAAACGAGAAGCAAAAAAAGTTCGCCATCATCGAAGAAACCACCAGACAGATGAAAGCAGTAGTGAAAGTGACGACAGTTAAATTTACTGCGACTACCTAGACGGTAGAGGTAAATTGGATCAAGAACAAGAGTTGGATTTAGTCGTTAGAGTGGGAGAAGGAAATACAGAAGCCTATCAATCACTCTTGCGACATCATCTGCCCTCTCTAAATCGTTATGTCACACGTATGATTGGCAACGCTCAAGATACTGAAGAAATTTTACAGGATGTCTTCCTGCGTCTCTGGCAAAAATCAAATCAATTCAATTCACGGCAATCAAAATTAACAACATGGTTACATCAAATTGCTCATAATCGCTGTATTGATGAATTCAGGAAAAAAAAACCGCAGATAGTGGACCTTAATGAAATTGAGGATTTCGAACTAGTTGGGCAAGATAATCCTCAGGAAGAGTTTATCAATGGTCAAAAAAATCAACAACTAGCAGCAGCAATTCAACAGCTTCCGGAGAACCAGAAAAGTGCACTTCTACTTTCTTACTATCAAGGTTTATCAAACAAACAAACAGCACAAATTTTATCTATTTCAGTGGAAGCACTAGAATCACTGTTAGTTCGCTCAAGAAAAAAACTACAACAAAGTCTAGATGGAGTCAGATTATGAATTCAAAAAAAGATAATCACAATATTATAGACCTAATGCGATTTAAAGTAATTGTTGAAGCCTATGGTGCTAATCCAGATAAGTGGCCTGTTGAAGAAAGAATGGATACGCTTCGCTTTTTAAAAACGAGTCACAAGGCGAAAGCATTTTTTGATATACAAGATAAATTAGATCAACAACTGAATAAAACTTATGATGAAGAAGTCAATTTAGCGCATCTAAGTTTAGGTATTCTTGACGCTCTATCTAAGCTAAATAGCACACAAGATTCAATTTTTGAAAAATGGCTTGGATGGCTAATTCCTACCGATACAACGACGATGTGGAAACCCGCTCTCGCAGCGGTTCTGCCCCTCGCAATGGGAATCACCTACGGTGCGCTATTATCACTCTCAGATGCCGAAGATAAGTGGGATCAAGAATTCTATCTCTCATCCCTGATTGACAACAAGCTCTCTACCGAATTCTATTTGGAAAACGCTGAAACGCCTATTTCAGAGGTGAAAAATGATTAAATCAAACAAAAAATTTATAAACACTTTTTTAATTGTATCCCTTGCACTTAATCTGTTTTTAAGTGGGATAGTCATTGGAAACTTAGTGTTTGGGAAACCAAACCGGCCATTTCCTCCTCATCTAAATTGGATTACTGAACGTTTAAATGAAGATGATCGCCGTGAAATTCGTCCGCTAATGCGAGAGCACGCAATGAATACACGGCCCCTCAGAAAGGCGATGAGAGAATCACAAAAAAACTTTGTGAGCGCCTTAATGGCAGAACCCTTCGATGAAGCTGCAGTAACTAAAGCGACTGAAGAATTACAAAGCCACAGTGCAAACCTGCAAAGTAATATGCATAAACAAATGATCAAGCTCATGAGAAATATGACGCCGCTACAACGCAAAAATGCGATTAATCAACTTGAAAATAGAAGAGCCCCCAAGCAAAGAAGAGAGCGCTGAATATTGTGACAAGAATAAAGGTATAATATGCCTTTGCATTTTGATGTCTTGGAATGAATTCAGTAAAAGAAACCCTTAAAAATTTCATCGATGAATCTATTACCCTAACCCAAAATGGGTATTTCGAGGTTAATTCAGACCCAGATTGGGATTCTGAGTGCATTATCAAAGATGAATTTGGTGTAAGTACTTGGAAGCCCATAGCGCAAAATAAACCCGTCAATTTTGCGGGGCTAGCCAATGCCGTGGAATCACCTATTCACCCAGATGCAATCGACTTTTTTAGTTCATTTTGGTCTGGCAGCCTGCAAGGGAAAACAACAGAAGGTCCCTTAAGTTTAATCCAACTTTGGAACCCAGAAGATTTTGATCGTTTAGTTGCGAATTTAATTGGGCACTTAATGGCAAAAAAAAATGCCAACTTACCCTTCAGCTTATTTTTTGCAACGACAGATCCTGATTCGGAATTATTTTTGAGTATAGAAAATCACACTGGCAGAATACTGTTGGAAGAAGCTGGTAGCCCACCTATAAAAGAAGTCGATCAAAACCTCAGTGACTTTTTGAAACGTGTTAGCCCTGTTAACGCACTTCCGGATCTCTATTAATGACTAGCTTAAATTTAAGGCCTGTAATAAAAACTGGGGGTGAGATTCAATTACCCGGTTCAAAAAGTTTATCCAATCGAGCACTGTTATTAGCGGCACTCTCGCCTACTGAAACAAAATTGCAGAATTTGTTGCGCAGCGAAGATACCGAAAGAATGGTAGATGCATTAACACAACTAGGTGTATCCATTACACTCTCAGATGATTGGCAGATATGTTCCGTGCGCGGGAACAACGGTATATTTAGCGAACCCAACGACAGCCAGTTTTTTCTTGGCAATGCTGGCACTGCCATTAGACCTCTGACGAGCATACTCGCGCTGATGCGCGGAGAATTTATCGTCGATGGCGATAAATACATGCGTGAAAGACCTATTTCTCATTTAGTGGATGCACTAAGAGAATTGGGCGCAAAAATTAGCTATTTAGGTGCTGATGGCTGTCCGCCGATCAAGGTAAGTGGAGGAAACATTAAGGGCGGTAAGGTCAATATTCGAGGAGATATTTCTAGCCAGTATCTAACATCACTATTACTTTCTCTGCCACTCGCAGAAAGAGACAGCGAGATAACAGTTGAGGGTGAACAAGTTTCAAAACCCTACTTAGATTTGACCTTAGACATTATGGAAAAGTTTGGTGTTATAGCCCAACATGAAAACCACCAAAAATTTACAGTCGCCGGTAGACAATCTTATAAAAGCCCTGACGCTTACTTAATTGAAGGTGATGCATCCTCAGCCTCTTATTTTTTTGCTGCAGCTGCAATCTCAGGCGGAACAATCAGAGTTAATGGCTTGGGTGCCAATAGTGTTCAAGGGGACATTGAATTCCTAGATGTTATCGAAAAAATGGGGGCCCTTGTGAACAGAACAGATCAATGGATAGAAGTTTCAAGAGGTGAGTTGGTTGGCATAGACATGGACCTCAATCACATACCAGATGCGGCGATGACAATTGCCAGCATGGCCCTATTCGCTGAAGGTAGGACGACGATACGAAATATTTATAATTGGCGAGTAAAAGAAACTGATCGCATGTTTGCAATGAAAACGGAATTAAGGAAATTGGGTGCTACTGTAGAAACAGGTGACGATTTCATCATTATTGACCCACCTGAAAAAATCAAATCTTGTTCTATCGATACCTATGGCGATCATCGAATAGCGATGGCCTTCTCCCTGGCTTCTTTGAGTGATGCCAACATCACCATTAACAATCCTGAGTGTACTGCGAAGACTTTTCCTGACTATTTCGAAGTTTTCGAATCTATCTGTCATCATGCAGAAAACTAAGTGAAAGCAAAACCATGAGTACCGCCATATGAAAAACCTAAATAGTGAGAGCCATCACCATCCTATTAAGGGTGCAATGTGGATGGTATTTGCGGGCAGTGCTTTTGCAGTAGTTAACGTTACAAACCAATATTTAGGATTCCGCTTAGAACTTGCTTCAACGACTATCGCTTTCTATCAATATTTTATCGCACTCATTCTAATGTCCCCTTGGTTGCTCCAATCAGCGATGAAAGAAGGTCTTTATTCACAGCATCTTACACATCATGTAGTCAGGGTCGCATTAGCGGTCGCGGGTATCCAAATTTGGACCTGGGCTCTGAGTGAAGGCGTTCCCATTTGGCAAGCAATCGCATTGGTAATGACATCACCTTTATTCGCAACTATTGGCAGTGGTGTATTTTTAAAAGAGAACGTTAGTGCTGCACGCTGGTGCGCAACCTTCGCCGGATTTATAGGCGGCATGATCATACTTGAACCTTGGAAGGACAACTTTAATATTTACAGTCTAGCGCCGGTAGTTGCTGCTATATTTTGGGCTGGATACTCTTTGATGGTAAGAGACATCACCCATCATGATTCTGCGCAAAGTATCGTATTTTATCTATTATTGTTAATGACGCCTTTTAATTTTCTAGTCGGTTTTGGTCAACTGTCTTGGCCCCAGGGGCTCAGTTGGTGGCTGCTGTTACTGTCTGGTGCACTCACTGCAGTTGCTCAGCAAGGCATTGCCCGCGCTTACGCAAATGCAGAAGCATCATTTGTACAACCATTCGACCATGCTAAATTACCGCTAAATGTACTTGCAGGATGGCTGGTTTTTTCATGGGTGCCGCCGGGACGATTATGGTTAGGGGCAATAATCATTATTGGCGCCAGTTTAGCCCTTGCGCATTGGGAGCATAGTCAATCGAGAGACAAGGTCTCCTGACGGGCATCACTATATTCTGCACCTTCAAGATCTAGTAGAAACTTCTTTGCTGCAAGCCCACCGCCAAATCCGGTAAGGCTACCATCTGAACCAATGACGCGATGGCAAGGAATAACTATTGGCAGGGGATTACGTCCATTTGCTGCGCCAACAGCTCTAACAGCTTTGGGTCGCCCTATACGTTTGGCAATATCAAGATAACATCGCGTTTCTCCACAGGGAATTTCTAATAGCGCATTAAGTACTTCTAATTGAAATGTCGTTCCTGAAGGTGCCAGTCTCAGATCAAATTCTGTTCTTTCTCCTTTAAAATATTCTACAAGTTGTTTTTCCGCATCTACAAAACAATCATCGGATACATACCAGTTCGGCTTAACTTCTACTCGACCTTTTCCTTCTTGGAAACCAATAATTTTTAATCCACTCTCATCACCAGCCAGCAACAATTTGCCAATAGGTGAAGATATTTTTCGATATAACATAGCTAATTACCTTTCTTTTTATAAATGGACAGCCTGCCGCCACAAATGCATTCCCGCATAGGCGCGCCAAGGTTGCCAATCTAATGATTTCTCTAGCAAGGCTTTGTCAGATTCAATCCCAAAAAGCTTTTTTGCAACTTTCAACAATACCAAATCACTATGTAAAAAGGCATTAGGGTCTCCCAGGGCACGCATTGCTATGTATTGAGCTGTCCAAGGACCAATCCCTTTAATGTCAACTAACTGACTAACGAGTGTTTGTGTCTCGCCTGCAAGATCAAAGGACAGATTTCCTTCTATAATCGCAAGACACATATCCTTTATTGCTTGAGCACGTTTGATTGGCATAGACATTGAGTTGACATCTAGATGACTCAATTCTTCTGCCCTTGGAAACCTTAATCCCCAAGGCGTCATTTGACCGTAGTTATTGGCGATTCGACCCATGACCGTAGTCGCGCCTTTGACCGAAACTTGTTGTCCCACAATGGCACGTACCGCTATTTCGAACGGTTCCCAACATCCAGGCACTCTTTGCCCTGGATTTTGACGGACGATAGGAGAGAATTGTTTATCCGTATTGAGGCCCTGCATAATTTCATAAGGATCCGCACTCAAATCAAATAAAGACTTTATTCTTTCAAGTGATGGCACCACGAGATTAGCTTCACTTAGTGATAAATGTATTGCGATACAATTTTTTGCTTCAATGTTTTTGATACTAAGTCTGCCATGCTCAGATCCAATGCTGATAGTTCTGCTATATTCATTGTCACTCACCCGTTCAACATCAGGAATGGCTCTAATACGTAAAAAATTCAAAATACCTTCAAAATCAAATGGCGGGCGATAGGCTAATTTCAGTTGGAAGCCCATTTCATCTTGTAATTTTTCTTTACTATTTATTGATCCCGATATTTTCCTTAGCTCACTGGGCGTTCGTTTATAAACCTGCTTCAAATGATCATTAAATCGCCGTATACTTTTATAACCTGAAGACATTGCGACATCAGTTATCCGTAAGTCGGTTTCATCCAGTAATTTTTTTGCCGTATGTAATCTTCGTGTTTGGGCAACTGCTTTTGGTGATGCACCAATGTGTTGATCGAATAATCTACAAAGATGGCGACTAGTGACACCGAGTCTATCTGACAAATCTTCCACACTATGACCATCCAAAACACCCTCAGATATCAACCTTAATGCTCTCTTGACTGTTGTGGATGTGCCCATCCAAGCTGGAGTACCAGGTGCCGCTTCAGGCCTACATCTTAAACAAGGACGAAACCCAGCTTCTGCTGCTGCAGCTGCGCTAAGGTAGATGGTAATATTTTTGGCAAGTGGCATCTTCACTTTACAAACAGGTCTACAATAAATACCTGTAGTCTTCACACCAATAAAAAATCGACCATCGAATCGTGGATCTCTTGCTTGTCTGGCTTGTTCAAATTGCTTAGGGTTCATGACAATAGGCTAGCTTACTTAATTCAAGTGAAAACAGTCTAATGAAGTGTCTATCGACTCGCTAGCCATTATCGGACTTCATCATAGAAGCCAGAATAGATTTATCATTCAATTTTTTAGCATCTCCGGCTTGTTTCTAAAGTGACATGAAGCGCGCCACGCCCATCCTGAGTGATGCCGTTAGATATCATCTGGTAGGTTCATATGCTCATCACAAGTTTTTATGGACCTACCATATCATTTATCGTACATATGAGAAGGTCCCAGACATTTAAAATGTTATGATGCCAAGGATGATTCACTTTTTAAAAACAATTTCAAACCCACAACAAATTGTTGCTGACCATTCAAGTCGGGATACAACAGCTTGCATATCATTTGCCTTTCTACACAAGCAGTCTTATCTCTCTCATGGCAATGACATCCTATTAGCATGTGTTTGCCTTTTTCAGAAAGCTAGAATTCAATGTCTAATTAAGAAAAGCAACGAGGCGCCCTCCTTGGATCATCTTGCTGATGCTCAATTAGCGCCTGAAAGTTACTTCAAGGAAGCAGAACTTTTGTGGGAGCAAAAAGGCATTACACTTGATGCAGCCTGGCGCCTCGAAACCGTGATTATTCCAAAACCTTGGGGTGCGGAGGTTTGGTATACGGGAATGGAAGACAGAGGCGTATGCTGTGTAGAGGGAACGCCCCTGCCATGGTTATTATCACTTCTAGATTTCGGTCTCGACGAACATGCTGAATCTAGCCTTAAAAACGGACCCATTCTCCTAAAAATTTTAGACCCCTATCCTGATCCCAATACTGGTGATCTCTATTTTGAATTACATGAGAAAAAAACGGAGGTCTATATAGTGACCTCCATTGATCACAATGTTTGGCCAGACGGTATAGGGCAGATTCGCTATGGCTTTAACCAAGAAAAAATAGACAAGTACAATACAGTAGGCGAATTCAAATCTGACTATTTGGCATCAGTTGAGGCATATAAAGAGACAAGAGACAAAATCGATTCGATGTTGAATGACGATAGCAATCATTCTCTTTTACCCGATGATTTACACCTCAATGAACAAAGTCTCAAGAAGGAAATGTATTCATTTACCAATCTGAAATCCCTTCATCTTGGAGACGTGATTCACGTTCAACCTTACTTTCCACATTCTTTACAACATGGCGTTCGCGTAATCGAGTTCCAAACAGCACACTATGAAAGATATATTTTATCTTTCACACAAAAAGTCCTAACCCAAGATCATTGGGATACCTCTCAAGCACTCACTTTAGCCGAAACAAAGCTACCTCACGATCAGCCCTTAACCATCATCGAAAATTCGCAAGGTATGTGTTTAGAACGCATTGCAGATTTTGAACAATTTAGTACTTACCGTCTAAGTCTTGAACCCGAAGGAAGGTATGAGATGAAATGTAGCCAATACATGCTTGCCATTGGAATAAAGGGTACATCCTCAATAAAAAATTCTTGGTCCGAAATAGCGCCATTAGCCCCAGAAGAAAGTGTTTTGATTCAGGCGGGTGAGATTAGTATTTCGACAGACAGTGATAAGTCTGTCCTACTTATCGCGATGCCGAACTAATCGCTGTGCAATGTAGGTAAACCCACAAGCTATGTAAACTCTCAAGCTATGTAAACTCTCAGTTATGTAAACACCGCGATTACTTCAGTTTCATCACATTAAGCAAGGGATTAGGAAGGTAGCAGATCACTCACTGCATCACGCTCTTCTTTGAGCTCAGTTTCTGTTAAATCCATCTTTTGCTGGCTAAATTCCGTAATTTCTTGTCCCTGAACAATGGTCCAATCTCCATCGGCACAGATACAAGGGAAGGAGTAAATCAAACCCTTATCGATCCCATAACTACCATCCGAATAGACGCCCATACTGACCACTTCGCCATTAGATCCCAGTGCCCAATCACGCATATGTTCAATTGCAGCATTTGCGGCAGAGGCAGCGGAGCTTAAGCCGCGCGCTTTTATAATCGCCGCCCCACGCTGTTGGACTGTGGGAATAAATGTATCTTCAACCCACTGTTGATCCACAAGCTCAGTTGCCGCTACACCATCAACTTGGGTTTTTGTAATATCTGGATATTGTGTTGCGGAGTGATTCCCCCAAATAGAAAGCCCCTTCACTTGAGTGGTATGTTTTCCCGTTTTTTGCGCAATTTGCGTCATGGCTCGATTGTGGTCCAATCGGGTCATTGCCGTAAATTGTCTTGGATCTAAGTCTGGGGCATTTCTCTGGGCAATGAGAGAATTAGTATTGGCTGGATTACCTACCACAAGTACCCTAACGCCTCTTGATGCATGCGCATTAAGTGATTTTCCTTGTACTGAAAAAATCGCTGCATTGGCTTCAAGCAAATCCTTTCGCTCCATTCCAGGCCCCCGTGGACGAGAACCGACTAAGAGCGCAAAATCGATGTCCTTAAAAGCCACATCTGGTTGATCGGTGGCAATAATTTCTTGGACTAATGGGAAAGCACAGTCATCTAGTTCCATTACCACGCCACTCAAAGCTTCCATCGCAGGGGGTATTTCCAATAATTGCAGTATTATCGGTTGGTCCAGTCCTAACATTTGTCCCGACGCAATTCGGAACAATAGTGAGTAAGAAATTTGTCCAGCGGCGCCGGTAACCGCAACTCGTAGGGGCTGTTTCATCGTTAATCCTTCACTTTCAGAAAAAGAAAGCGATTATACCAAACTAATAGGTAGATCAGATACTCACCGGGCCTCAAAATCGAGAAAACACGCGTGAACTCAGATATTCCTGCATTTAGGACTTAGATAAGCGCTTACGATTTTACTTTTCCGACACATGGTATCCCATCAAAAAAGGGGCCTGTAAGACAGGTCGACCACCTTAAATAAGCCTAAAGCACTTGTATCAGGCATTCTAAGCGAGCTTCTGTAGATAATTCGTTAAAAAACAAGCAGTTATAGGCAACATTCCATTCATTCATACTTGCATTTACTTGACTTTAAGCCGATGAATGGTATTGTTTTCGACCCCCTAGAGACAGAGGCCAAAGAACTATCTAGTCTCAAGGTGACAATTTCACAAAATGATTCGCTTAACAACAGTCACTACCGATAGACATGACACCTCTGATATGTCCGCGACTGGCGCATATTTGATGGTGTAACTGACAGACAGGATTTGAATGAACAGTAAGATTATATCTACCCAAGGTCTTGTCATGGGCAAGCCACTGACCGGCCTTCCTAAGAAAGTAGGGCTCTACGATCCATACAACGAAAAAGACAGCTGTGGCGTAGGCTTTGTGGCCAATATCAAAGGAAAGCCTAGCCATCAGATCATGCTGGATGCTTATCATATTAATTCCCGGATGGACCACAGGGGTGGTTGTGGATTCGAAGAAAATACCGGCGATGGTGCAGGCATATTGGTCGCCTTGCCAGATTCCTACTTTCGAGCGATCGCAAAAGACTTAAATGTAGAGCTTCCTAATAAAGGTCAATATGCAGTTGGAAATATTTTCTTACCTCAAGACGAGACACAAAGAAATAACTGCAAACAAATTATAGAAAAAATGATCGGTGACGAAGATCAGACTTTTATTACATGGAGGCCAGTACCGACTGACGCAGATAAGGCGGATGTGGGCCCTGCCGCTCGCGCTGCCCAGCCAACCATCGAACAACTTTTCATCGCCAACGCTGATCAAAAACTTGATCAGGCTGCATTTGAGCGGGCCTTATACATTATTCGGCGGCGTTTCACAGTCGCGATTAAATCCGACGAGACTATTACTCAAAGCGAGTTATTTTACGTTTGTTCTCTCTCAACAAGCATCATTGTTTATAAAGGTATGTTGACTCCTGGGCAACTATTCCCCTTTTATACAGATCTCGAAGACAAGCGCTTTGAAAGCCATCTAGCCATGGTTCATTCTCGATTTAGTACGAATACATTTCCGTCTTGGGATAGAGCACAACCCAATCGTTATATGAGCCACAACGGAGAAATCAACACTGTTAGGGGCAACAGAAACTCAATGACAACCCGTGAAGGGGTCGTAAGTTCATCCTTGTTTGGGGATAACATAAAAAAACTCTTTCCTATCGTTGAGCCAGACTTTTCCGATTCAGGCACTTTTGACAATGTACTAGAATTTTTACTCATGTCAGGTCGAAGTCTACAAGAATCTATCATGATGATGATTCCTGAAGCTTGGCAGTCAGATACAAATATGAGCCAGGTAAAAAAGGATTTTTACGAATTTCACTCTGCACTAATGGAGCCTTGGGATGGACCCGCGTCCATTGTCTTTACAGACGGACGATATATTGGAGCAGTGTTGGATAGAAACGGGCTTCGACCTAGTCGCTATTATATCACTCATGACGACATGGTCATCATGGCGTCTGAAGTTGGCGTATTGCCTGTTGACCCACAAAATGTAAAATTCAAAGGCCGCCTGCAACCTGGAAAAATGTTCTTAGTTGATTTTGAACAAGGCAAGTTAATCCCTGATGAAGAACTCAAACAAGAATTTTCTCAGAAGAACCCCTATGGCGAATGGTTAGCCCGGCAGCAAATATCGCTTGAACAACTTCCCGTCATAAAAGACGAATTTGGATTCAAGCCAAATACGCTAATTCAGCGAATGCAAGCCTTCGGGTATACAACAGAAACAATGCAATTTATGTTGATTCCAATGGTGACAGAATCTAGAGACCCACTTGGTTCTATGGGTAATGACGCAGCACTTGCCTGTTTATCTGATAAGCCAAGAATGATTTACGACTACTTCAAACAGCTATTTGCGCAGGTGACTAATCCCGCAATCGACTCAATTAGAGAAGAAGTTGTGATGTCCCTTGAATGTTTTATTGGGCCAGAAGGTAACTTGCTTGAGACCTCAGAAAGCCAAGCTCATCGCTTAAAAATGAAACACCCTATACTCACTAACGACCAGCTTAATTCTTTGAAGCATATGGATTATCGAGGCTGGAAAACGCGCGCAATAGATATTACTTTTGACAAGGCTGAAAACGGTCTTGAGAAAGTCTTAGCCCGGATTTGTAATGATGCCGACAATGCTATCAAAGACGGTTGTTCTCTTGTCATTCTTTCAGACAGAGATATCTCACAAAATAGAATTGCTATTAGTGCTCTTGTAGCCTGTGGAACAGTTCATCATCACCTAAACAAAACCCATCAGCGAACTAAAATCGGCCTCATCTTAGAAACTGGGGAAGCAAGGGAAGTACATCATCATTGTTTACTTGTTGGTTTTGGCGCTGATGCAATAAATCCCTATCTCGCTTTTGAAGCACTATGGCAAGCCAAAGATGACGGACTAATAGATGGCACGGATTATCCAGACGAGAAGAGTATTGCGGTAGCCTATCGCAAAGCAGTTGCTAAAGGCATGTTAAAAGTGATGGCTAAAATGGGTATCTCAACACTACAATCTTATAAAGGTGCACAAATATTCGAAGCTGTGGGACTCGCAGACGATATCATTCATCGATGTTTTACTGGAACAACAAGCCGTGTCCAGGGTGTAAGCTTTGATGTACTTTTTACTGAAATGCAGCGTCGCCATGAAATTGGTTATCCTGCCAGATCGGAAAACCTGATCCCAGTCCTTTCAAATCCTGGTGATTTTCATTGGCGAAGAACAGGGGACGCCCATATGTGGGATCCCACCGCCATTGCTAGCTTACAAACAGCAACACGAACGAATAGCCAAGAAGCTTATACAGAATTTTCTAAGCATACGAATGAAGAAACAACCAGAAGATGTACATTTCGAGGTCTACTTAAGTTTAAACCTGAAGTAAATGGTGGCGCGATATCAATCGATGAGGTCGAACCTGCGCGTGAGATTGTAAAACGTTTTTGCACAGGCGCGATGAGCTTTGGCTCAATTTCTCAAGAGAGTCACGAGACTTTAGCCGTGGCGATGAATCGCTTAGGTGGTAAATCGAATACGGGAGAAGGTGGAGAAGATCCTACTCGTTTTGAACCGCTGGAGAACGGAGATTCAAAAAGGTCTGCCATTAAACAAGTTGCCTCAGGTCGTTTTGGTGTAACCATATGGTATCTTGCCAATGCGGATGAACTTCAGATCAAAATAATTCAAGGCGCCAAACCCGGCGAGGGTGGAGAACTGCCTGGTGGAAAGGTAGACGAGAACATTGCTAGAATTCGGCATTCCACACCCGGTGTAGGACTCATTAGCCCACCACCACACCACGACATTTATTCTATCGAAGATATGGCTCAACTCATTCATGATCTAAAAAATGCCAACCCTTCAGCCAGAATCAGTGTCAAATTAGGTGCTGAAACAGGCATAGGTACTATTGCAGCGGGTGTTACTAAAGCCAAAGCCGATCATCTTGTTATCGCAGGACATGATGGCGGTACAGGGGCCTCAGCATTAACTTCAATTAAGCACGCTGGATTACCTTGGGAATTGGGTTTAACGGAAACTCACCAAACCTTAGTGATGAATAATCTAAGGAGCCGCGTACACCTACAAACTGACGGCCAACTTAAAACCGGGCGTGATGTTGCAATGGCGGCTTTACTTGGTGCAGAGGAGTTTGGATTTGCAACCGCACCCCTTATTTCTCTTGGCTGCATAATGATGCGAAAATGTCATCTCAATACATGCCCTGTTGGAATCGCAACACAAGATCCAGATCTCCGTAAAAAATTCAAGGGCAAACCTGAGCATCTTGTAAATTACTTCTTTATGGTAGCCAACGAATTACGAGAAATCATGGCGAGCTTAGGGTTTAAAACAATCGACGATATGGTAGGTCGTGTTGACGCCTTAGAAGTAAACGAGGCGATTAATCACTGGAAGTCAAAAGGTCTCGATTTTAGTTCGATATTAACCCCAGCACAGATTTTATTCGAGGGCACAGAAACACATCGTACCCAAGCCCAGAATCACAATCTTGATAAAGCCTTGGATAACGAATTAATTAAATTAGCACAACCCGCATTAAAAGACGGATCAAAAGTAGATATTCATTTACCAGTTATCAATATCAATCGCGTTGTTGGGACAATGCTTTCCCATGAAGTTGCTAAAGTAACGAAAGGTAAATTATTACCCGAAGACACAATCAACATTCATTTAACAGGTTCAGCCGGACAAAGCTTAGGTGCATGGTTAGCAAGCGGTATCAGCATTCATGTTCAAGGAGACACTAACGATTATGTTGGTAAAGGCCTATCCGGAGGAAAAATATCCGTACGCCCTCCTCTTAACAGCAGTTTTAAAGCTGAAGAAAACATCCTTGTAGGTAACGTAGTTTTATATGGTGCAACCAGTGGCGAAGCTTACTTTAACGGAATGGCAGCCGAGCGATTTTGTGTTCGAAACAGTGGCGCCAATGCCGTTGTTGAAGGCATCGGCGATCATGGTTGTGAATATATGACAGGTGGACGAGTCGTTGTTCTTGGATCGACTGGCAGAAACTTTGGTGCTGGCATGAGTGGCGGCATTGCCTACGTCAGAGACATCAGTGGAGATTTCTCTACACAATGCAACATGGGCACTATAGA
Source organism: Flavobacterium sp. (assembly GCA_047616645.1). GTDB lineage: Bacteria > Pseudomonadota > Gammaproteobacteria > Pseudomonadales > Azotimanducaceae > JAHRVQ01. Next base: position 21,431 of record JBLHIH010000011.1, read on the forward strand.
GCTTGAACCGGTAACCGCTAATGAAGATATTGCTGAACTAAAAACATTAATTCAAAGGCACCATAAGTACACAGAGTCATTGCTTGCAGCTAACATTTTGAATAACTGGACTGATGAAGTTAACAACTTCATAAAGGTAATCCCTACTGACTATAAGCGGGTTTTATTAGCATTAGCTGAAGAAACAACAGTACTTGAGACCGCGTCTTAAGTGACTCGGCATCAGCTAATTTTTATCTTGAACAACTTTTTATCACGCACGACTACAAGTATTAACAGAGAGTAATATGGGCAAACCCACAGGCTTTAAAGAATTCGCTAGGGAAGCAGAACCTTACCGAGATCCTGCTGCGCGCTTAGGTGATTATAAAGAAATTTATACCACCCATGATACCGATCATCTTCAGCAACAAGGTGCTAGGTGTATGGATTGCGGCGTGCCCTTCTGTCAGTCCAACAACGATGTCAATGTAGCGCCGCCAGTTTCCTATGGTTGCCCAATATATAACCTCATCCCCGAATGGAACGATCTTGTCTATCAAGGTCAATGGCGAGCAGCTTTGGACAGATTGCATACAACTAATAACTTTCCCGAATTTACGGGACGTGTCTGCCCGGCACCCTGCGAGGGATCTTGCGTACTGGGTATCACCGATCCTGCGGTCACGATTAAAAATATCGAATGTGCGATTGTAGACAAAGGTTTTGAAGAGGGTTGGATAGTGGCATCACCTCCCTCTCAACGTACAGGCAAAAATATTGCCATTGTAGGATCAGGACCAACAGGTCTCAGTGCTGCGGCCCAACTCAATCAGGCAGGGCACCAAGTCACGGTTTATGAGCGTGCTGATCGACTTGGCGGTTTGCTCATGTACGGCATTCCCAACATGAAGTTAGACAAGAGTATTGTCGAACGAAGAATCGAGCTACTGAGAAAGGAAGGCATCGAATTTATTACTAATGCAGCAGTCGGTGACAATATTGGTGTGAAGGACCTTCTTGAAAGCAATGACATCTTATTGTTTGCAACAGGATCTACGATACCTAGGGATTTGCCTATCCCTGGACGAGAGGGAGTTGGCGTTCATTTCGCCATGGAGTATTTGACGCCAAATACAAAAAGCCTTTTGGATTCAGATCATTGCGACAAAAACTTTATCTCAGCTAAAGATAAAGATGTCATTGTGATTGGTGGTGGTGATACAGGAACAGACTGCATAGGGACATCTCTGCGCCATGCATGTAAATCCCTTGTTAATTTTGAAGTCCTCAGCAGACCACCGGAAGAGAGACCAGAAGATAGTCCTTGGCCGATAGGCTTGCCGAGGATTTTCAGAGTTGACTATGGCCATGCAGAAGCTACACATCTTCAGGGAGAGGATCCTAGGGTCTACTCTATTGTGAGCAAATCATTTATCAGGGATGAGTCAAACAAATTGACAGGCGTATTAACTGTCAATATTGACGCTAACTTTAAGGAAATCCCCGGCACTGAAAAAACATGGGCAGCAGATCTTATCTTTCTGTCTATGGGTTTCTTGGGACCCGAACATACCTGTTCAGAGCCATTAGGCCTTGAATATGATGAACGAAGTAACTTTGCTGCAGTAAAAGGCGAATATCAAACCTCTGTCGACAAGGTATTTGCGGCCGGTGATTGCCGTAGCGGCCAATCTTTGGTTGTTCGTGCAATTAATGAAGGACGTGAAGTGGCAAGGGCAATTGATATTTCACTGATGGGTTCAAGTCAGTTGCCTTAAGATAAGTTGAGAAGATAAATTGAAGACATAAATAGATAAAAAAAGGCGCCTAGGGCGCCTTTTTTAGAGGATGTAAATAGAATTTATGGAATCGAGTTACAAGCAAAAGAGAAATTCGCAACATTGCCCTTTACTGGAGTATCAACGCTGACGGCTATTATCGTTACTAGCCCACCCACAGAACCATCTATCAATGACAAACTCAATTGTGCAGAAGTACTATCGGTACTATTTGAACTCCTAACAAGTGTATTTCCTGTACTGGTTATTATGCATTCTCCCCCCGTCCCAGCAGTAAAGCTTATGGTAGAATTTTCTGGAAGTGTAGCATTGAAGATGTCCGAATAATCTATGAGGAGACTACCATCTCTAGAGGTTAGTGACTTAGCATCACCAATCTGAGGTGCAACTTGGGTATCACCGTGTCCGATACTAAAATCACCCACAATAACAGTATTATCATTATTTGAGCCTGTGTCCCCACCAATCAAAGCGAGTTGTCCACCAGGTGCCGCAACTGAAAGCGTAACGGAATTCACATATTCACCAGTTGATCCACTGCGTAAGGCAAGACTTGGATCAGAACCCGAGAAAATTGTCACAATCGATCGACTAATATTGATCAGTTCACGAGTACAGAACTGATCTGTTGCCTCAACACATACATCACTTACGTTGTCGCAAGTCAATGCTCTATCGCTAATGTCTTTAGGACATAAGGTTCCGTTATAAATACCGTTACCCGCATCAAACTGACCGTTGAGTGTTGTATCGACACCAAAGTCGACAAACTCCTCTTCATCTCCACCGACTTGATAGCAATTACCTTGATTCTCAATCGGCACGGTAATAGGTGAACGAGGACCGTAACACTCTCGAGATGTGCTGTCCCGTGAATCGTCGGCCCCGACTGTACCGTTACCAAAAACTTCATCTTCATTATGGTCAACAAAAGCTTCTGTCAGGTCAACAAAAGGTTCATTAAAGTCATATATACCGTTGCTATTGGAATCAATAAAGCTCTCTTCACCTTGGACGAAAGCCATTAGCGTTGAACGTGAACCATACAACTGACCCAGACCGCTAAAGTATCCTGAGGAATTGGTTTGACCTTGATCGGTAATAACGGTACGACAAGGCACATTTCCAATAAATTGAGAAACAATCCTAAATGGTGAAGTCGCCTGACCTGGGTTTGTTGCTGGCTCCACAGAGGGAACAGTAGGCGCACTTAATACAAAGGCTATATCTTGATCAAGAAAAGCGCGGTTATACGTGATTTTCATCACGCCTGTACAAGTTCCAGATAAACAAGTAATGCCGCTACCATCAGTATCGACTGTATAGTCAATCCCCTCTGATTGCCCGGCGTGCAGTATAGTTTCTACCCTTAGAATACTAGATGCTTTAAAGAAGGTATCACCTACAACACCAGAAATCGTAACATCCTCCTCCAAGATGAGTTCTGAGGGACAGTTTGTCGTCCCTAGAGATTTCAAGATGACATTAGGATCAAGCGGCGCACGCGGCTCCTGAGAATTTAGCGTTGCTGAACAGTCGCCATTTATTGTGTTACAGGAAGGCGTTACTCTTCCATACTCAGTCCTAAATTGAACTGTTGTTCCATCCGGCACAGGGTTATTCGCTCTGTCTGCCAAACGAACCGTCGCCAGAATTTCTTCACCATCAAACACACCACCTTCAAAATTAAAGCTATTGACAGAAAGAGAGAAGCTATTCTGATCTGCTATACCCGTATTGATAGACAATTGACCGGATAAAGTAACAAGTGTTGTTGCACCAGCGGGCGTATCGTTAAAGTCAGTAACATCCCCATCATCATCTCTATCGACATCTAAACTTGCGCGAATTAACACTGTGGTCGCAATAAAGCCCGCTTCCAATATCGCAGTCGCCAAACCGTTAGCATCAGTTAACCCCGTTGCGATCCCTGTAGTTTCATCGGAATTTTGTAAGGTTATTCCACCCACATCGGTTGTTAAAGAAAATGATACATTTTGATCTGGCGCTGGATCACCCAGAACATCTAGAACTTGGAATATTACGAAGGCTGTTGAATTACCACCAGATTCTTTTATAGCAATATCCGTTGTCTCAACACCCGTGGGATCTGTAACAGAGTCAAATACAATCGCGCCTATGTTAGGCGCTAACACATTTACAGTACCAATGGAGGTTTGACCGGTACTGGATTCAACAGCAGTAATAATGTCATTACCGACACAACCCGTAGCTGCCTGATAAGTGCCTGAAACCATGCCATTAGCAGTTGAAGTCAAACTGGCATTAATCGAGGCCTGAGGTAATCCCGTAACAATATCGATGGTAGTAGAACAATTGGTGGAGAAGGCTATATCAATTCCTGTCACTGGCGTATTAGTGGAATCAACAACAACCAAACCAATAGAGGTCGTACCGCCTGCTGACAATGGAGATGCGCCGATATCAATTCCACCTTGAGTGAAGGTAGTACCAGTTGAACAATCAAGCGCGCTCGTTCCACCGCTACAGGTACCAATTTGTAAACCAGCAACACCAACATCAAATTGTACTGAGGCAGATGTATCACCGACAATCGCAAGAAAATCGCCCGTTCCAAGTGTTGTACCTGCCGATAAGGTTACTTCTATACGACCTTCAAAATCGGATATGGCAGTAATAGTTGAACTTGGCGTTCCTCCAACTGTGTTTATCGCTGTACCTAAGGTAGATGTAATTTGCGCCGTTCTATTTGCCAAATTTACGCCACTGGCATCCTCAATAAGAATACTTACCGTTGCGGTTTCAGCAGAGGTGATGATATTCGTGCCATTGGTGGGGATCTGATCAAGAAAATTCAATGTTAAGACAATAACTGTATCACCTGCATTGCCCAATGATTCAAAGGTTAGAGTATCAGTATTGAACCGCGCACTATCAATTAATAAAGTTGCTGTTGCATTTCCCGCACCTGGATTACTACCGGCATTCAGTGCCACTGTCGCAACACCTGACGAATCTGTTAGTGCTAACCCAGATATCGGAAAAAGATCACCAATACCACCCGTTACAAACTCAACCACTATGTTGCTAAGTGGTATTCCGGTCGCATCTGTGACTACAGCGCGCAAAGTTCCAGGGTTATCAGCATCGACTACACCGGCGAGCGGGGCTCCCGTGCCATCAACTAAGCTTAAATTTATACTTAGGTTACTTGACCCCGTCCCATCAAAAGGACCGTCACCTGCTGTTGAAAATGATATAAAGCCGTCGTTTGTTGTGGATAGAGTCTGCCCTGCAACAGTCACGCATGCGCTCACTTCACCGAAACCAACAATCGTACCTGCCAAAAGGTTAGTTGTAGCGACACCGTTTGCATTGGTTATGTCGCTCGTAGCACTAAGCACGCCTTGACCACTATTTAAAAAACTAACAATAGCACCTAATACTGGTGATCCATTTTCACCAATCACTGTTGCCGTAATCGTTTGTGGTGCTATATTGGTTATCGCCATAATTTGAAGCCCTGAAGCTATCGACAATGTAACCGAACCTGAGGCATCACCTGTGCTCACAAAACTAATATTGTCGGGAGTGATGACTGATGAGCCTACTGTTATTGAAGCGCTGAGTACTCCAGACCCCGCGTTACTACCTGCTAACAAACCGATAGTAGCGGTACCTGTTGAATCAGTAGTGACAGCACCTGATGCAGGATTTAAAAGGCCGGTTGTTGTAGCAAAAGACACAATGGCCTGATCAACGCCACTACCGGAACCATCAATTACCGTGACGGTTGCTGTCCCCGAATTACTACGGGTAACTGTAATGGAACTATCTGGTGTTCCTAATGTGAAAGTAACAGTCAGATCGTCACCGTTCGTCACATAAGGAATTGAATTTGCCGCTAATGTCTCAGTTCCTGAAGTCGCAGAGGCACCAAGTACACCAGCACCGGCAACAATACCCGGCAATAGTTGTACGGAAGCTTTACCGTCTGTTCCGGTTGTCACCAACCCAGAAGCTGGGTTTAGCACACCAAGAGATGCACTAAATTGAACCAAGGCTTGATTGACGGGGTTTCCATTACCGTCCAAAATAGTAATTGTGGCGGTCGCAATGTTATCTTTGGTCACCGTTACACTATTATCTGGCGTCGTTAATACAAAATCTAAGATTAGATTAGCGGTACCTTCCCCAACACCTAGTCCGTCACTCGTGATGCCGACTCCTGGGCTAATTACCGCGACGCCATCAACACTGGCGGAAGCCGTAACTTGACCGGCATCTGCAATCGTTCCAGACCCCAAGATAATTTCAGCAACACCATTAGCATCCGTTATAACATTACCTGAAGCTGGAGAGAGGACACCAACACCCGTTGCAAATGTCACCACAGCGCCTGTGATGGCACTCCCTGTCCCATCTTGGAGAACGGCACGAGCGGTTACTGGCACGTCACCATTTACATTTGCGGTCACATTACCGTTGCCATCCAATATCGTTAAGGTCAATGTTGGCGTAGCTGCTGTAGCCCCCCCTGCTCCGCCGCCAAGAGTAGCAGTCCCTCCATCTCCGCCGCCACCCCCACCGCCTCCACAGGCGGTTAAGATGAATGTCATAAAGATGTAGATGGCAGATTTTGATAGGGACCCGCTCATTTTTGTATTCTCCTAGTAAATCACGACGCCCACCCAGGCGAAGAGAGCGCTTTAGTCTTTGAACATTAAAATAATATTCTCAAAATATCAAGGAAATCATATTCTTAACATGATTTGCTGTGAATTAACGTGAAGAATCTACAGTCAATATACTATCTCCCTCAAGAAGGGTTGGGCAGGCGGTTATTTAGAGACTAACGGCTGGAGGTAAGTGCCGACTGAATACTGGCTACATTTCGAGCCCAAGGCAACTGAGATTGAATATTTGGAGGTAAATTATCGATAGCTGCCAGAGCTTCATCCCTGTTTTGATAGCGGCCAACAGTTAATACAAACCAGGATTGGTCTTGTCTTGTGGTTTCATAGTAGGTAAAGGCGTTCCCGCCTTCTTGGGCAGAGATGAATTCCCTTATTCGATTTTCGTTACTTGAGCCCATAACTTGCAGAGTGTAGTCAGTGAGTGCTGCGTCCATAATCCATTTATTGGTGACTAAGGCTTTCTCGGGTATTGGAAAAACAAAGCTATTCTGCCCAACAAGCGCAGGCGCTTGCTGGGACTCAACAATCGAGTTGGACTGAATTGGATCTCTCCTGGGCATTATTTTTTCCTGAGTGATAGCCGGCTGAATTTCCGCTAATTCTAGTTCGGCCTTGGCTACATCAACCTTTTCACTCAGCGCGCTAGGCAGCATAACAATATCAGGATTGGGTACTTGTTCCACTACACTTGTGGGTAAAATAGTAAGCGCTAATGCTTCAGTACTTACCCTGTCTTCTGATTGATAATGAAATCCTTGCCCATAAAGGTGATACCCAACAAAACCATGATGACAAAAACTGACATATGCATCATCGGTATACCCATTCGAGTCTTCGACGGCAAGAGTAAGTCGTCCACAATCCGATCAACCTCTCCAGCAGCGCCTTCGGAGCGATGGAGTATTTCTTCTATTTGGGCATTGGAAACTTGAACCTCATCTTCGTTGTGCCTTCGAATATAACTTCTCAAGTCTACATCGTTCATCCTGGCAAGCGGACAAACATAAATATTAGATTGAAAAAGTCTGAATACTTTGCGCTTTATAAAAGAAGGGCGGGCAAAAACTAACAAACCAAGTACACACTTCTCAGCAATAGAAAAGAGGGTTTTAAGTACTTTATCCTTAATTTTGTGGGCATCAAGAACAATCAAGACTGGCTTCCTTCCATGCGGAATTAAACTAGTAGCATAGCGCTTCAAATTTTGAATAGAGGGTGAACGTTGTTGATCCAACCCAAAGTCTCGCGTGAGCATGCCAAGTAACTGATCGGGATGGTTTACTTCTGAGGTAATAGTGCTTGTGGGGTTAGCATTATGTAGAGCGCCTTCAAGATATTTTATCAATGTAAAGGGATTGTCTTTCTTCTCGCTAATGACAGCCACGAACATAGAACCGTAACCCACCAAATAGGCCAACTTGTCTAGTAGACCCAGATTATCTCCTGCGCCTACAAAATCAGGCAGTACCTCTTTTTGCGAAACATTTATCATTGCTTCCATGCTATGCACCATCAACCATTCATTTTTCCCCACATAGGGAATCTCTCATAAGTCTAGCAGTGATATCAGGTTTTGCCGGTTAATCTATGGTAAACAACCCGTCCTTAGCATCGAGGGTTTTTTGCAAGATATCTTTACTCACATTATCGACTAAGCTGGCATCACCCAAGGAATCCAAAAGCACGAATCTCAACCCGGATTCTGTCGTCTTTTTATCTCTTAACATCAGATCCATAAATTTTCCTGACATTTCATGAGGTGGTCTCACAGGTAAACCCGCACGTCGCAACAGATTCTTTAATCGAAGTGCATCCCTCATCGAGCACATATCTAATCTATGAGACAAGTCAGCCGCCATCACCATCCCCACCGCGACTGCTTCTCCATGACTCCAGTGTCCGTATCCAAGCCCATTTTCGATTGCATGTCCAAATGTATGGCCAAAGTTCAGTAAAGCCCTAATACCGGATTCTTTTTCATCTTTCGAAACAACCTTAGCCTTTATTTCACAGCTCCAACGAATCGTAGTAGATAGCACAGTGGCGTCTTGAGAGAGGATGTCATCGAGGTTCTCTTCCAGCCAATTGAAATAGTGAATATCCGCTAGAGCACCGTGTTTAATCACTTCCGCCATGCCAGAGGCAAAATCTCTTTTTGACAAAGACTGTAGGCTATTAATATCAATAATAACCACTTGCGGCTGGTAGAACGCACCTATCATGTTTTTGCCAAGGGCGTGATTAACAGCGGTCTTTCCCCCAACCGAGGAATCAACCTGTGAGAGCAGCGTCGTTGGAATTTGAATAAAAGGCACGCCGCGCTGATAGCTTGCCGCCGCAAAACCAGCCATATCTCCTACTACACCCCCCCCTAAAGCGATGATGGTTGTACTGCGCTTGTGATTTTCACTCAACAAAGCATCAAATATCATATTTACAGTGTCGAGCGTTTTAAATTGTTCTCCGTCAGGCAAGATGACGGAGCTGACTTCATAATTATTCAGTGTGGTTAATAATTTATTGAGTAAAATCGGCGCAACCGTTTCGTTAGTGACCACTAACACCGAACGCGCTTTAATGTGCGGGCTCAACAAACTTACATCAGAGATTACATTGGGTCCAACGATAATGGAGTAACTATCTTCAGCTAAATCTAGTCTTACAACTTCCAATCTCAACACCTATCCTTTAAGTAAAGAACCCTCTTTAAGCTTCCTCACGATACTATTAACCACGTGTTTACTACTATCTTGACCCACAAAAACCGTTATATCGGCTATTTCTTCATACAAGGATTGTCTTTCGCTTTTTAACTTACGAAGTACCGATTCAGCATCATTACCTTGTAGAAGCGGTCGTTTCTTATCTTTTTTCGTTCGCTTCATCTGTAATTCCAGAGAGGTGTCTAGGAAAACGACAACGCCACGAGAAATAAGATTTCTTCGATTCTCAAACCTTAAAATTGATCCCCCGCCCGTTGCGATCAATACTGTAGATCGTTGGGTCAAATCCTCTATCACGGCTGACTCACGGACTCGAAACTGAGCTTCTCCCTCAACATCAAAAATCCAGGCAATATTCGTTCCTGCCCTTCGTTCAATTTCTTGATCGGTATCAATAAACGCTAAATCCAATTCCTTGGCAAGCAATCGCCCAATGGTCGTCTTTCCTACCCCCATGGGGCCGATCAGGAATATATTCTGATGAAAATGATTGGATGAAGATTGCATAGTAGGACTGTAGCGATTTGTGAACTGAAAAGAAATGTTGTCAGCATTCTTTTCTTACGCAAGCTATAAGCCAAGTACAAAAAGAGCTACCTAATTTATAACATTAATTAACGATCGGAAACAGAATCATTAATAAGTCTTGGCGTGATGAAAATGAGTAACTCTTGCTTGTCGTCGGTATTCGTTGTCCTTCTGAACAATTTACCCACATAAGGTAGATCACCAAAAAAAGGCGTCTTTGTTACCGATTGTGTTACTTGAGTCGTAAATATACCACCAAGAACAATGGTTTCCCCATTATTAACCAAGACCTGAGTTTGAACACTATTTGTATTAATACTTGGCACGCCATTGAACACTGCACCAACCGTGTCTTGTTTAACATCTAGTTCCATAATAATTCTGTCGTCCGGCGTAATCTGAGGCTTTACGGCCAGCTCTAAGGTAGCAGACTTGAACTGGGTAGTCGAGGCGCCACTAGAAGATGCTTCTTGAAAGGGTATTTGAACACCGGATGAAATGGTTGCTTGCTGCTTGTCTTGAGTAATCACCTTAGGCCGCGCAATAACCTCTGCGTTACCTGTTGATTCAAGGGCAGAAATCTCTAAATCCAATAAATATTTTGAATCAACAATTCCGACAGCAAACCTCGTGGCATCACTGGAACCAACCCCAAGATCGACGAGTAAATGATCAGGACTAGTAAACGTAATACCCTCGGGTTCGTTAATTGTGTCTCTAATTTCCTGAGTTGTTGTTAATGAGCCACCGGCTTGAGTAAATGTTTCACCATTATTAAATTGCCCAAAACCAAGTCCACCCCAACGAACACCGAGTGCCTCACTAAAATTTGAACCAGCTGTTACAATTCTTGCCTCAATGAGTACTTGTCTTACTGGAACATCAAGTTTTTCGAGAACCGCTCTGAATTCATTAATTCTGTCGGTAGTTTCGGTCAAAATAATAGAATTTGTCCGCTCATCAACAATGACACTTCCGCGAGTCGAAACAACACCTTCACCTCCTCCTTCTTCACTACTTTCAAAAAGTGCAAATATCTCTGAGGCACTGGCATATTTAACTTCGATAAATTCTGTTCTAAGGGGCGCCAATTCTGAAATTTGTTGCCTGCTCTCTAACTCCAACTTTTCTCTAGCAGCAAGCTCTTCTGCCGGTGCTACCATCAGAACATTTCCAATTTGGCGCTTATCCAAACCTTTAGTTTTCATAATAATATCTAGCGCTTGATCCCATGGGACATTTTTCAAACGCAAAGTAATACGACCGCTTACCGTATCACTCGCAACCAAGTTTAGGTCACTAAAGTCCGCAATCAGCTGCAAAACAGATCGAATCTCAATATCTTGAAAATTGAGGGAAAGTTTCTCGCCGCGATATCGAAATATCGAATCTAGCGAGGCTTCCAATTCTCCCTCAGCTAAGGGTTTAACTTCCAAGGTGAAAACTTCGTCTGCTTGGTAAGCCAAGTAATCATACTCTCCGGTTGATTCTATCATCAGAACAGTATTATCAGATTCAGCAAGTGCATCTACGATTAGAACGGGGGTAGCAAAATCCGTGACGTCTAAGCGACGCTGCAATCGTGGGGGAATATGTGTATCGCTAAATTCAATTCTGATTTTTCCACCTTCACTTGAAACATCAACACCCGACCTTGGGTTTGATAGCTTAACAATTACCCTGCCTTCACCATCCTCGCCACGGCGAAAGTCAATTTCTTCAATAACGGGCCCGTCCGCATCTTCATAGTTATTCTCTTTGGGCGATTCAATGGCTTCACTAAATGATGATTCGTTCGAAACATAACCTTCCGAATGTTGTTTGCCAACAAGAATCATCAAATTATTACCTTCAATTTTTGTTGTGTAGCTAACGAGATCTGTTAGTGAAACGATAACTCGTGTCCGATCACCGGCTTCCACAACAGTCACACTGCGAGCATTACCGTTACCTAGCGTATGGTATTTAGACGAAAGACCACTAATAACACCTTTAAGATCCAAGGCGATTCGAGCAGGTTTTTCAATTGTATACCCGGTCGGCATTGGAGGAGTGCCATCGAATTGCATGCGAATTTCAATTTTATCTCCAGGCAAAGATGAAAACTCAATATTTTCAACTTTCACTTGGGCAAGTGAGGCCACTGACAGTAGGACGCCGACAAAAACAATCAAGCCCTTCGTCATTCTCTTAAATTGTATTGATGGCATGTATATGCTCCCGAATCCCAATCTCTATTCTGGTTTGGCTTTTAATTCAATTGACCTTGGCTTTCTAAGCCATCCCGAGGCACCGTCTGATACTATTTCTGTAATATCAATCCGCGAATCATTGATACTTTCTATCTTGCCCCAGCTGGTTCCCATAAAGTCACCGACTTGAACACGGTGTACACCACCGGCATTGTCTTCAATCAGCGCCCAAGTAAATTCGTTCCGCTTCATTATTCCTACCATTTGCAAGGCAGTAAGATTAAATCGTTCTAAATACTGTTTCACATGATCCTGAGGTGGTTTAACGCCAATATTTTGTCTCTGCAACTCTGATTTCACTGGAATATCGACCTGTGGTGAAAACGGACTTCTCCTGTTGGACGCACCATAAGAAAATGGTTGATAAGGCTCGAATTCAGGTAGGGGTGCAATGTTTCCACGAGGTTTTTCTTTAACATCATTCATGAATTTCTTGATGTCAGCAAAGTCAGTTGAGTCAAAACAGCCACTTATTAGCGCAATAACTGACACCAAAATCAGCTTATGTAAAATACCATTTATTGAAAGCTGGGTAATCACTTTATCTAACCCTTCTCTTCATTGTATCGATAAGTTTTTGCCAGTATTTCCATACTTAACAGGCCACCCCTTTCAACGGCGCTGCCACGCTTACCACTAGGTGAAATTCTAAAATCATGTAAGGTAACGATTCGGCTCAGGTCAGCAACATCACTAACAAATGATCCGAGGTCGTGATAGGAACCAGAGACTTGTATCTTAATCGGTTTTTCGACATAAAATTCATGCCGAATCTCTTGAAGCAACCCAATACTGGCAAAATTCAGTCCATTTTGTAATCCGATCAAGGTGATATCTTCAATTAACCCGGGAATTTCAGTTTCCCCTGGAAGTTGAGCAAGAATAACTTTAAAAGCTTCTTCCATCTCTACTTGTTGTTTTTTATAGGCCTCTAAATGCGCCGCTTCAAAAAATTTCGCCTCATAGGCTACGCGCAACTCTACTTCTTTCTTTTGCGTTTTCGCGAGCTCAGCCTGGAGATTAGTAATGTGAGCAAAATAGCCACCCGCTATCGCACCAGAAAATGTCAGAAGCCAAATAATAACCTTGATTGGCATTGGCCAGGAACCAACTTGATTTATATCGCTTAGGTCATCTGGATTAAAGTTTTTAAGGCTTTCTAATATGTCATCTGGAGACCAAGCCATTATTTTGTCTCCTCTTTTACAGGTGTACTTTGTTCAACACTCATGGAAAATTGACTCGCCTGAGGGCCGTATCGTTCATTGGCGTCAATGTCGGTCACATTGGGCTTCGAAAACCATTGAGATTCCGAAAAATTCCTTAATTGGCTAGATATTCGATTATTTGACTCGGCGACACCCTTAATATTGAGTTTCTTACCTTTGATTTCTAGTGACAAGAAGAAAACTCGATCCGAGAGCTGACGCGCTAACTCGTCAAACATACGAACTATCACAGGTCGATTACCTTGAAGCTCTTGAATCACCTTCATCCTGGACAACAACTCGCCTCTCTTCTGCTGCAACAAGTTAATCTGATCAATTCTTTGTTCGAGCTGCCCGATTTCCACAGTAATATATTTGTTACGCGCGTTTTGAGTGTCAATATTGGCGTTATAGAAACGATCAACTGCAAAAACCAATACCCCTGCAAAGAGCAATACGCCGACAACAATATTAATAAATTCTTGTTTTTTCTCTTCTCTGAGTTCTTCTCGCCAGGGAAGCAGGTTAATCTTGATATCTGACACTGGCCTATTCCTCCCTACCCATAACAATGATCAATCGAAACTCCTCATTGCCAATCCACAGGCAATCATCATTGCCGGAGCATCGTTAATAAGAGACACTTCATTTACGCTGGATGAAAGCGTCATATTAATGAATGGATTTGCCATTGTCGTTGGCGTACCCAATTTTGCCGTCACCATGTCCGCTAATCCTTCAATGGAGGCTGTTCCCCCCGCAAGAATAATATGGTCAACGTTATCATGGGCACTAGAGGAATAAAAAAACTGCAACGAACGCGTTACCTGCTGCACGACAGCTTCTTTAAAGGGCTGTAGTACTTCAGTTTCGTAATCATCGGGCAATCCACCCTGCTTTTTTGCCAAGCCCGCTTCTTCGACGGAAAGACTATATCGTCTTTGTATTTCTTCTGTGAGCTGTTTTCCACCAAATAATTGCTCTCGCGTATAGGGAGCACCCGTATTGGTTAACACGCTCAAGGTTGTCATTGTCGCACCAATATCAATAATGGCAATGATCCGATCTCGACCACCGTCTTCGAAAAATTGATCTCTGACAAGTTCGAATGCCCTCTGCATGCAATGCGCTTCTATGTCGACAACCTTAGCTTTAAGGCCACCAAGATCTAAGGCTTCCTGGCGCATTTCAACATTTTCTCTTCGGCAAGCAGCCAACAAAACTTCCACCTGTTCGTCGCTGCGAGGTGATATACCTTGAACTTCAAAATCCAAAGCGACTTCATCAAGGGGATAGGGTATGTATTGATCCGCTTCATCTTGGAGTTGGAGCTCCATCTCGTTTTCATTCAGACTGGAGGGCATTTCGATTGTTTTTGTAATAACGGCGGATCCCGCCACTGCTACGGCTGCATTTTTTACCTTTGTCTTTACTCGAGTGACAAGACGTTCAATCGCTTCACCAACACCTTCCACATCGGCTATATTTTTCTCAACAACCGCATTTTCTGGCAATGGTTCTACGCCATAGGACTCGACCCGATAGTTTTCTCCAGATCGACTGAGCTCTAGCAACTTGACCGATGTGGAGCTAATGTCCAAGCCCAACATGGTATTTGGCGCTTTGTTAAAAAAGCTAAACAATGTAAATTCCTATTTAGTACACGGACTTACGTTGGATACATGTGTTAGTACATTAAATAACACTCTTAAGCTAAGCGCAAACAATTTAATTGAACAAACCGACGTAATGCATTAATTTACTTAAATTTTTCCATATTTTGCTCGGCTAGACTGAGCACTTTTTGATGATCGCTACCCCTTCAATCCCACTATTTCGTCATGATTCTTGCTAAAATGAGTAAAATCATCACCCAAATAGAGACTGAAACACTTATAATAACGCATCGGTCACATCATCTTAGGTCTCTATGCGCTCACTCCTACTTCCCCTCCTTTGGGCAGTATTTGGTTTATTCAGTGGCATTGTGCTTGTACTAACAGCCGCTTTTCTATATCTGAACCCTCAAGTACCCGATGCAGCCAGTTTTAAAGACGTGAAGCTGAGAGCACCACTTCAAATTTACTCTGCAGACAACAAGCTGATTCAAGAATTTGGAGAGCGCCTAACACCTATCCAATTTGAAGAAATACCCCCTCTTTTTATTCGCGCTTTATTAGACACTGAAGACAAACGATTCTTTGAACATAGCGGCATAGACTTAATAACAGTCGGCAATGCGGCTTGGCAATTGATCAGAAACAAAGGATCGATCAAAACCGGAGCAAGCACAATTACAATGCAACTGGTTAAGAATATTTCAGGGGAAACCGAAGTCAGGTTCATCCGAAAGTTTAAGGAAATGTTGCTTGCTCTCAAAATCGAACAAGAACTCACCAAGCAAGACATACTAGCCCTTTATCTCAACATTATTCCCTTTGGCAAACATGCCTTTGGTCTTCAAGCTGCTTCTAATACTTATTATGGTAAAAACGCTAATGAGCTGACGCTGGCACAACTTGCGATGTTAGCAGGCATTCCCCAGGCACCAGAATCAGGTAACCCTATAAATGGTCCACAACGAGCGACAGCAAGACGGAATCTCGTTCTAAAGCGCATGTTAGACCAAGGATCTATCACCCAAGCAGACTACAAAGACGCAAAAATAGCGCCTATTACAACAAAAGTTTTTAGGCGCTCTATTGATCTACCAGCACTATATGTTTCTGAAATGGTACGTAAGCGTTTACTCAATCAATATGGGAGGGATGCCTATAATCAAGGTTTGGTTGTGCACACAACTGTAGACAGCCAAAAACAAATTGCTGCAGAAAGTGCCTTACAAAAAAATTTGAATGAGTATGATCGTCGACACGGCTACCGAGGCGCCGAATTCCACCGCTTAGATGGAAGTGATGAATATCTTGCGGCACCCGAATACGGCTACCCAACAAATTTCGTTAATACCTTAAAGAAAGCCATAACACTTGGCGATCAATATCCTGGCATAGTCCTAGCAGTACGAGAACAAGAATTTGACGTGCTAACCCAGGGACTAGAAATCATTTCCATCGGCTGGGATGGCATGAGCTGGGCTAGGCCATATATTGATGTTAATACCAGAGGGCCAAAACCCAAATTCGCAGCTGATATCGTCAGCACCGGTGACCTGATTCGATATGAGCAGAACGAAGACAATTCCATTTCACTCGGGCAGGTACCTCACATTCAGGGCGCTCTTGTCTCTCTAGAGCCAGCCAATGGCGCCATCCTGGCCCTTGTCGGCGGTTATGATTTCAGGGCTCAACAGTTTAACCACGCCACACAAGCAAGACGCCAACCGGGGTCAAACTTCAAACCCTTCTTTTACGCTGGAGCAATGGAAAATGGCTTAACCGCGGCAACAATATATAATGATGCACCCGTTGTTATGGCTGGGGGCGAACAAGAAGAAGTCTATCGTCCGCGAAATTCAGGGGACAAATTTGATGGGAACCTGAGATTAAGAGAAGCCTTATACCGTTCCAAAAACCTCGTTTCACTGCGTGTCATACTTGATTACGGACCCCAAAATGCCATCAACTACGTAAAGCGGTTTGGCTTCGATACGAAAAACTTTCCAAAGGATGTTCAGCTGGCATTTGGCGGCGGGACGATAGCCTTAACGCCACTTGAAGTTGCCACCGCTTACGCGGCATTTGCTAATGGAGGCTATAAAGTAGCGCCTTTTCTCATTTCCGAAATCACCTCCATTGATGGAGAAATCATTTTTAAAGAGACACCCAAAACCGTCTGTAAACTTGCGTGTTCCGATCTCCCGAAAGCTGAGCGCGTGATTGAAGCTAGGGTGGCTTACATTATGAACAGCATTTTGTCTGATGTGATGACAAAGGGAACCGGGAAAAAAGCGATGCGCGCGCTAAAAAGGCAAGATATAAAGGGGAAAACAGGCACAACCAATGATGCTGACATTTGGTTTTCGGGGTTTACTCATGATTTAGTCGCCACTGCATGGGCAGGGTTTGATGATAATAGTCCTCTAGGCCGACGAGAATATGGATCAACTACGCCGATAGAAACATGGATTGATTTTATGCGAGAAGCACTGCCGCCTGAAAATGATTCTACAGTACTGCCCTTTCCAGATAACCTTGTCTCAGTAAGAATCGATGCTAGTACAGGAGCGCGCTCTGCCCCATCAAATCCAAATGGCATTTTTGAATTATTCCGAGAAGAGCTTGCGCCAGCTGAGTCGACCAAAATACAAAATAAGACTGATCAGGTCGATGCTCAAGATATTTTTTAGTTATGTATAATCAGGAATTGTTGTAATTTTTGCTACACCCGAATCGATAGCAGCCTGAGCCACAGCCCTAGCAACGGTTGACAGCAGCCTTGGGTCCATCGGCTTTGGAATAATGTAGTCTACGCCAAAGCTTAACTCATCAATATTATCGTATGCTGATATAACTTCGGAGGGCACTTCTTCCTTCGCCAATCCACGAATGGCATGAACCGCCGCCATTTTCATTTCTTCATTAATATCCGTTGCTCGAACGTCTAAGGCACCTCGAAACATAAAGGGAAAACACAGCACATTATTAACTTGATTCGGATAATCAGATCGACCTGTAGCAATAATAACATCATCGCGAATAGCGCGAGCGACCTCAGGGCGTATTTCTGGATCGGGGTTAGCCATGGCAAAAACAACAGGCTTTGGCGCCATTGCCAGTAAACTGGCTTCATCTAGCAAGTTCGCCCCAGAAACACCAATAAATACATCTGAATCCTGACAGGCGTCTGTCAAGGTACGCTTGTTAGTCGTCTGGGAAAATTCTTGTTTATACACATTTAAGTCATCACGACCATCTTGTACAACACCCTTGGAGTCCAGCATAAAAATATTGCCTTTTTGCGCACCCAATTCAACAAGCAATTTTAATATTGCTATAGCTGCTGAGCCGGCCCCTAGACAAACTATGCGAGCTTCACCAATGTCTTTGCCTCTAAGCTCCAATGCATTCAGTAAACCTGCTGCGGTGACAATCGCCGTGCCGTGTTGATCATCGTGAAAAACAGGTATATCAAGCATTTCTTTAAGGCGACGCTCTACTTCAAAACAAGCTGGCGCGCCAATATCTTCTAAATTAATCCCACCAAAGGTCACAGCAATGTTGGCAACCGTGTTCACAAACTCATCCACGTCAGTTGTACTCACTTCAATATCAAAGCAATCAACATCAGCAAACCGCTTAAATAATAGTGCTTTTCCTTCCATCACAGGTTTACTAGCCAATGCACCTAGATTACCTAAGCCAAGTATTGCCGTTCCATTACTGATAACACCCACTAAATTCCCTTTAGCCGTATATTTATAAGCTAATTCAGGGTCCCTCCCAATTTCTTTCACCGGTTCTCCCACGCCTGGAGAATAAGCGAGTGCTAAATCATCCGCATTTTCAGCAGATGTAGTCAGAGAGAGTGCGATTTTCCCCGGTCGTGGCTCTGCATGATAATTAAGCGCCCTACTTCGCATTATTTCAAAGGCTTCGTCTTTTCCTTGATCAGCGTTCTTATCTGACATTTACTGTTGTCCTTTTAGTGTTATCGGCCCGTTCTTACTAGCGTCGTCTACTGATATTGGTACCGGTATTGCCGTTACAAGCCTTGTTGTTTGTGTATTCCCGCTATAGTTGAGCATATAAAAGGTCATCCTAAATACGCTAAAAAAAAGGGCACTAAATGCACCCTTTTTTGTAAATTCTGATCTAAACCTTAACTAATTACTTAGCACCACCTCGGCCACCAAAGCGCTTATTAAAGCGATCGATTCTACCGGCAGAATCCAATATCTTTTGCTTGCCCGTGTAAAAAGGGTGGCATTCAGAACAAACTTCTAAATGGATATCTTTACAAAGAGTAGAACGTGTTTGAATTACATTGCCGCAACTGCAAGTTGCACTTATTTCTTCGTATTTTGGATGTGTATCTGCTTTCATTTTCTTAACCTTAGTGTCGTAAGCTTCTCAACAAAATGTTTATTAAGCTTATCTTTTAAAGCGCTTTTAGACGCTTTTAAAATCTGAATATGGGGACTGCATTAATCTGGCTTGCGCGAGGGCCGCAATCATACCAGAGAAAAGAATTAGCGCAAGCTAGAATTTACGCCTAATTATGGTTTTCAAGGAAAGCGTTGATAGGCATAATACCTGAGATTCCCTACCAATATATAAACTTGACGCCAACATACCTTCAAATCGCACTCCCAGTACCGCTTCGCAGGTGCTTCGAATATTTACTGCCTAGTGAATTTTCAAAAGAAATGCTTGTCCCGGGAATGAGGATAAAAGTCCCCTTTGGCCGGCAAGCGTTAATTGGCATTCTTTTAGAAGTAGGCACGATCTGCCATTTTGATCCCAAGAAAGTAAAACCTATTTTGGAAATATTAGATTCAGAGAGTATTTTTCACCCGAATATCTTGAGTATTTGTCTCTGGGGATCAAAATATTATCAGCACCCTATAGGCGATGTATTAAATTGCGCTTTACCTGTTTTGCTTCGCCAAGGTGAATCAAATGATCCTACAATGGAATATCTTGTTGGCATGAAGGTCGGTCACATGAACTTGGACCAGAATGATTCACAGGAAAAAGATGCAGCAAGCGAACTGCTAAGACATAGCCCCAGACAGCTAGCTTTATTTAAGCTGCTACACAAGAACGAGACAGGGCTAACACGATACGACCTAAACAAAGAAGACTTTTCGCTCAGTATTGTTAAAGCGCTGATAAAAAAAGAACTGGCCAAATGGGAAATTAAAACCCAAGAAATATCACCATTCATTAGAGATAACATTCGGAATGAAGAACCACTTTCTTTAAATAATGAACAATCAGCAGCATTAGACAAAATACAGGCTACCGGGACCCATCTTATTTTTGGTATCACCGGCAGTGGTAAAACAGAAGTTTATCTGCAAGCGATAGAAGAAGTTATATTGCAGGGTAAACAGGCACTTATACTTGTTCCGGAGATAGGGCTGACCCCTCAAACTGTAGAACGATTCAGATCCCGATTTAGCGCTTTGGTTTGTGTGTTACATTCAAGCCTAGGCGATAAAGAAAGGTTAGAGGTATGGCGGCTAGCGAAACAAGGGGGTGCAGCAATAATTATAGGGACTAGATCTGCTATTTTTACTCCCTTAAAAAATCCCGGAATCATCATCATCGACGAAGAGCATGACTCTTCATTTAAGCAACAGACAGGTTTCCAGTATTCAGCTAGAGACATTGCCGTTCTCCGAGGACAGCTAGAATCCATTCCTGTCGTCTTGGGGAGCGCCACTCCCTCTCTGGAAAGTTATAACAATGCCACAAAGGGGAAGTACACTTTATCTCTTCTAACTGAACGACCAAGAGCAATACAAGACACACGATACAAACTATTGGGCACCCAACATGAACAACTAAACGAAGGGTTCTCAAAGGCGCTAGTCACCGAGATAGAACAACATCTACTGTCTGGTAATCAGGTGATGATATTCCTAAATCGCAGAGGTTTCTCACCGGTAATTTTATGCAGAGATTGCGGCTGGATAGCAGAATGCAGTCGTTGCGACGCAAGAATGACTTACCACCTCACGATCGGTAAACTGATCTGTCATCACTGTAGTACACAAAAACGAGTTCATCGACATTGCCTTACATGTAATTCAACCCAGTTAGTTCCGCTAGGACTCGGCACTCAACGTATTGAACAAACACTGAATAAGCTATTCCCTGATCAAACCATCATCCGAATCGATCGCGATTCTACGCGAAGAAAAGGATCATTCGAAAATATCATGGACGAAATTATGCAAGGCAATCCTGCAATTTTAGTGGGAACACAACTCTTAGCTAAAGGTCATCACTTTCCAGATGTCACGCTTGTCGCCATCATCGATATGGACGCAGGATTTTACAGCGCAGACTATCGCGCCATTGAGAAGATGGGGCAACTCTTACTCCAGGTGGGCGGTCGAGCTGGAAGAGAATCAAAACCAGGCACAGTCGTAATACAAACCCAGTTTCCCAATCAACCCATTCTAAAAACACTTATTTCAGACGGTTATCAACCTTTTTGTAAACAACTTCTCGAAGACAGAGACAAATACAGACTACCCCCATTTACGTATCAAGCCGTTATTAGGGCTGAGGCCAATTCCATCGGAATGGCTATGCAATTCTTGAATGATGTAAATGAAATCAATACAAAGCCGCCTGGACTCGCAATTTTAGGACCTGTTCCCTCAAGCATGGAAAAAAGAGCGGGTAAACATCGTGCTCAATTGCTTCTCACCAGTAGTGACCGGCGCTCCCTGCACCAAGGGCTCGTTCAGTGCATCTCGATAGCAGAACAAAGCAAACAATCGCGCAAAGTACGATGGTCTGTAGACGTTGATCCGATCGATTTATTTTAAAAGGCCCTAATATCGATACCCTGATACAATCAGATATTGGAAATAAGAAAGACCGATAGGAAATATTGAATGGCACAAGATTACGCCAAGAAACATGCTAGCAATCCAACACCAAATTCAGATACAGCGACCTGGGTCTGGTTTATTGTGGGCTTTCTTTTGGGGTTATTTACGGCTTTTATTATCTACCTCTGGCTAGAAGTTGTGCCAGATCCCAGTTCCACAACTGATCAACCAACGGCTGATGTCATCGCCAACAATCCTCTAGATGATGACGCTAGACTTCCTGATTACTCTTTCTTTGAAATGTTCCCAAATGTGGTCGTACCCATTGTCGAGGAATATACAAACGGTGGTAAAAAAGTCAGCATAGAAGAACAATGCATCTATGTTCTGCAAGCGGGATCCTTTAAAAATGTTGAAGATGCTGATCGCCTCCGGGGTGAATTAATCCTGATGGATATGGAAGTTGCCATTAGAGATATAGACATGGGAGGAACACTTTGGCACCGCGTGATTGTAGGGCCCTTTGATACCAAGTTAAACTTAACAAGAACGAAGACTAGGCTAGCAGGTGCAAATATCGAATCAATCCAACTGCGTAATTGTCAATAAGTTCAACAACCACTACCCAATTTGTTGCTTAATATACTAGCCAATGTCTGCCCATCAACATTACCACCACTAACAATTACACCGACAGGGCCACTTACCGAACCCCTGACTTCTGGACGCAAGAGCGCAGCCAGACCGAGCGCACCTGAAGGCTCAACGACTAATTTCATGCGATAAAACATAAAACGTACAGCCGCGGCAATATTCGCTTCAGACACCGTAATCATTTCATCCACATAATCTAATACAAGAGGGAAAGTGAGCGAACCCAGTGAGGGCGTTCTGGTGCCGTCTGCCATCGTCTGGGGATTATGGACAGTTTGCAAGGTCTTAGAATAAAAAGATCGGGTCGCATCATCGGCAAGCTCAGGTTCAATACCAATCACCCGACAACCTGGTGATCTCGCTTTTGCAGCTATTGCCGAACCACTTAATAAACCACCTCCACCACAAGGAACCAATAAGGTCTTAATTTGCTCAACCTCATCTAAGAGTTCTAGAGCAGCTGTAGCTTGCCCCGCTATAACATCCCGATGGTTGTATGGCGGAATTAACGAATAGGCATTCTCCTTCACCCGTTTTTCAGCTATCTCCTCCCTTGATTCTATGCTTGGATCATATTGAACAATATTCGCACCATAAGCCCTTGTTGCTTCAAGTTTTATTTGAGGCGCGTTATCAGGCATCACAATGTGCGTTTCTATGCCTAACATCTTTCCAACAAGTGCTACCGCCTGGGCATGATTTCCAGAAGAATAGGCGATTACACCTCGATTTTTTGCTTCATCAGAGAGCTGGCTAATGCTATTCAATGCGCCACGGAACTTGAAAGCGCCCGTTTTTTGAAAATTTTCGCATTTAAAAAATACCGCTAAGCCCAAGATCTCATCTAATGTCATCGACGTCATCACAGGCGTTCTATGAACAACCCCTTTTAATCTTTTCTGAGCCGAGAGAATTTGATCGAACATAGCGTCACATTAAAATTGGGAGATTTGGTATTCTAGAACAAAACCTTTGTTATAGAGAATCTTTTGCCGTCTTGAAATCAAAGTATTTCGCCCCAATCTGTATTAAATCAGGCAGTAACTAAGGAACAACCAGTTGGAACAATTTAGAGGTACGACAATATTATCGGTTCGCCGAGGTAATTCCGTTGTCATCGGCGGTGATGGGCAGGTGTCCATGGGCAATACAGTAATGAAAGGAAACGCGCGTAAAGTCAGACGACTTTATAAAGATACCGTGATAGCGGGATTTGCCGGTGGCACTGCAGATGCGTTTACCTTATTTGAAAGGTTTGAAGCTCAGCTTGAAAAACACCAAGGTCAATTAGTTCGTGCCGCAGTTGAATTGGCAAAAGACTGGCGAACTGATCGAGCATTGAGAAAATTAGAAGCCCTCCTAGCAGTCGCTGACAAAGATGCCTCATTGATCATTACAGGAAATGGCGATGTCATTGAACCCGAAAATGGCATTATGGCGATAGGATCAGGCGGACCTTTTGCTCAATCTGCTGCTCAAGCACTGGTCGATAACACAGAATTATCTGCTAAAGAGATTGTAGAAAAAAGTTTGTCCATTGCCGCTGATATTTGTATCTACACCAATCATCAGCGAACCATCGAAGAAATATCATTTTAGAGACCATTATGTCCAATATGACACCCAGAGAAATCGTCCATGAGTTGGACAAACATATCATTGGCCAGTCCAGCGCAAAACGCGCAGTTGCCATTGCGCTTCGAAATCGCTGGCGGCGAATGCAATTGGATGAATCATTAAGAGCAGAAATTTCACCTAAAAATATTCTCATGATTGGTCCAACTGGCGTGGGTAAAACTGAGATTGCACGTAGGTTAGCTAAGTTAGCCGCAGCACCTTTTATCAAAGTTGAGGCAACAAAATTTACGGAAGTAGGCTATGTCGGTCGTGATGTTGAATCCATCATTAGAGATCTCGCTGAAGCCTCTTTGAAAATGCTAAGGGATCAACAAGTAAAACAAGTCCAAGCACGTGCAAACGATGCAGCAGAGGAGAGAGTCCTCGATGCTTTATTACCAACAGCTAGAACCGATTCATCTGAAGAAGATAAAAAAAATAGTACCCGGCAATTATTTCGCAAAAAGTTAAGAGAAGGCGACCTTGATGATAAAGAAATTGAAGTCGACATTAAGGCAACATCAGTAGGGGTCGAAATTATGGCACCTCCTGGTATGGAGGAAATGACAAATCAGTTACAAAGTATGTTCTCTTCCATGTCACCGGGCAAAAGTAAGCCTAAAAGCCTTAAAGTCAAGGATGCATTGAAGCAATTGACGGATGAAGAAGCCTTTAAATTAATAAATGAAGATGACCTAAAATCCAAAGCAATAGAAGCGGTGGAACAAACCGGAATCGTTTTTATCGATGAAATTGATAAAGTGGCAAAAAGAGCTGACCACGGAGGCGCCGATGTTTCCAGAGAAGGCGTACAGAGAGACTTATTACCGCTAATTGAAGGCTGTAATGTTTCAACCAAATACGGAATGATCAAGACTGATCACATTCTATTTATCGCATCCGGCGCTTTTCATATGAGCAAGCCCTCGGACCTAGTACCAGAGTTGCAGGGTCGTCTACCCATTCGTGTAGAACTAAACGCACTCAATATCGAGGATTTTGAGCGCATTCTACAGGAACCGGATGCCTCACTAACCGAGCAATATCAGGCATTGATGGAAACAGAAGGCGTTGAACTCAACTTTACACCAGACGGAATAAATAAAATCGCTGAAATAGCTTACAAAGTGAACGAGCAAACGGAGAATATCGGCGCGCGTCGCTTACATACTGTGCTCGAGAGGTTACTTGAACATATATCTTTTGATGCAGGAGATACCTCTGAGAAAAAATTTACAATTGATACTAACTATGTCAGCCAACATCTGACAGACTTAGCAGATGATGAAGATCTTAGTCGGTATATACTTTAATGATTCCAATAGACGTTAATTTGCACCAAGTATCCGGTGTCCTTGAACTAAATTATGAGGATGGCACCTGTTTTAATCTGAACGCTGAGTTCCTCAGAGTCTATTCCCCTTCTGCTGAGGTTCAGGGGCATTCGAAAGATCAGGCCGTGCTACAACACGGTAAGAAGATGGTCAAAATAGCTAACATCGTTAGCCAAGGGCACTACGCAATCAGAATCGACTTTTCCGACGGTCATGATACGGGTATATATAGCTGGCAATATCTCTATGAGATGGGCACGAACCACGCGAATATGTGGCAGGCCTACCTTAAAAAACTAGAAGACGCCGGAAAATCCAGAGAGCCCCAATTTATCGCGGTGGGCGGATAATTTAAAGGGCGATCGCTTACTACAACAAAAATGCTAATCCATTAGCACCTAGGCTTACATCAGCGTAAAATACTTCCCATGACTGATCAAGACAAAACACATTTTGGCTTCAAACAAGTACCTTTGGCCGAGAAAGCCGGCAAGGTAGCTGAAGTCTTTCATTCCGTTGCTTCAAAATATGATCTTATGAATGATGTCATGTCACTCGGCAGCCATCGTTTAATGAAACAGTTTGCGGCCGAGCTTACTTCTGCTCGAAAAGGCCACATCATACTTGACCTAG
>JBLHIH010000012.1:0-46366 GCA_047616645.1 Flavobacterium sp.
ACACTTGTGGCTTCTGACCAAGTAAGGGAAATCCGGAGGATTGCCAGCAGCGGATGAAAGAAGTACCTAGTATCCTCTGCGACATCTCTCACTTAAAACCATAAAGTTTTTGCTTAGCGCAGTTTGAAATCTTTAAAAAAGAGCGCTACTTTGAATGGAGATCGTCCGCAAAGTGCCTTGGGTACATACACCGTTCGCTGCTGGCGATCCTCCGGATTTCCCTCGGTCAGTCCTAAGCCACTTCGTGTCTTACGCCATTCTCTCGGCGCTAACGCTTGATGCTCACTCAGTATGCACCCAAGGCACTTTGCTAAATCATGGACAGGTTTTCTCATATTAAATGCAGGGGAGTGTTTAAAGTGTCTATAAACTGGATTACTGAAGTGGCAATTCACGGTCTTTTTGGTGGAATGAATAAGCAAAAAATCATTCACAAATGATCTTACAAAAAGAACTATTCGCTATCATTGATCTTAAAACGCTCAGTTACGAGTACCTAGTATCCTCTGCGATATCTCTCACTTAAAACCTTAAAGTTTTTGCTTAGCTCGGCTTGAGACCTTTAAAAAAAGAGTGTTACTTTGAATGGAAGTAGTCCGCAAAACGCAGTGGGTTCAACTTCATGAAGATTTTCTAGAAAGTGCTATCTGTTTATCTTTATGCTGCCACAGCCCAGACAGCCATTCATTTATTTTTTCAGTTTCCGGGGGGATATAAGTATCGATATGAACGTCAATTGAAGTAACTTTCCCGCTGAGGCAATCCCAAAAGTTTATTTGGTCGTCTGGGTAAGCCAAAGTGATATCTAGGATTTGTGTATTGGGTAAATTTTCCATCATGATTTTTAAGCCACCACTTCTTGGTTTGAGTAAATGATCAAATGGAGATTTTTGGTCTGCTTTTTTACTCTGAGTAAACCTTGTGCCCTCAACAAAATTTAACAATGCTAGCGCACCTTGTTTTATTTCGCTTGTCGCAGAAGCAACAGAATTGTAATCAATTTTGCGTTGCGCTTTATCGCTACTTCGATTGAGTCGAGGAAATTTTAAGGCGAGACAAATCCAACCAATAATGGGGATGTAGACAAGTGCTTTTTTTACTAGAAATTTAACAACTGGCCCGTTTGTAGTAATAATGAAATGTAGTATAAATATATCAAACCAAGATCGATGATTACTAATCACCAGTAGGCTATCTGTTTTTACTTTTGGTGGCTCTCCGATAACGTTTATTTTGAGGCCCAGAATACTAGTCAGCCAAAATGTATCGATATCCACAGCCCAGCGATATATTTTGTCGATCAAAAAATCGCAAGCCTTGATTATATATCCAAGGGGGAAAACTTGTCTTATCAATGCTGTTGTCACCAATGGGAAAACCCAGAAGAGTAAATTCGCAGTTAAAAACATAAGCGATATAGTACTGGTCAAGTGATTGAAAATTAATTGCTCCTAATTCGGTGTTTGAACTTAGTCATTATGTGATCGGAATTTAATCCTATTTGCAAGGTGTCTCGACGAACTACTTCACAATGCTTTTAATCTATAAAATTGGGGTACCGATAAATTAGCACTTGCATTAAAATAACCGACTATATGTTTAATTCCGAAATATTTTAAGGTTGATTTGTATGAGATGGAACTCTTTTATTTTTTTGTTGATATTAGTAGTTCGGAGTAGCGATGTAAGTGCGGAAAAGTTTAAGGAAGTTTTTGGTTCATGGGCCTCCAGTGGATCAATATTTGTAGTATACGAGGAAGATGGGTTCTTACAAGGCCGAATTAAGGTGATAAAAGATGCAGTCTATCTAAAGGATGAAGATCCGAAACGTGCAGGCCACATTAGGCTAGATGACAATAACCCAGATGTAAAAATGAAAGTGCGCCCATTAGTAGGCATTGAGATGTTTTCCGATTATCGTTTTGAAGATGGACAATGGCAGGGAAAAATATACGACCCGGAATCTGGCAATACCTATGAAAGTAAGATGTATGTGGCAAAAGATGGTCGTCTTAAAATCAGAGGCTATATCGGAATGCCCATGTTTGGTCGTACTTCAAAGTTTGATCCGATTGAAGTCTGTAGTGAAGAGATTAGACGTATGTTAGCGATGATAAATGATAGCCAATCTTGTCGTTAAGTATTCTTTTTGATGTGGAGCAATGTAAATTGGAGCGAATAAGCGTGCATAACACGCTATCTCGAGTATCTATTTTCAATTTCTTTTTGAATTTTACTCTCCTTAATCTCATTTTTTTTAATTCAGCTGTATTTGCAGAAAACCTCGAGAGTGCTCAAATAAAAAGTAGTTCTGGAGCTATTCAAAGACCTTCATATCAACATTTAGAAAATGCTGGCAGTGATGGTGAGAATTGGTTGACGCATGGTCAAACCTTTGCGGAGGAGAGGCAGTCTCCCCTCGTTCAAATAACCCCGGATAACATATCTGACTTAGGTTTGGCGTGGTCATTTGATACGGGTACGAGACGCGGACTTGAGGCTTCTCCTATTGTTGTAGATGGCATAATTTACACAACAGGTACCTGGAGTAAGGTATTTGCAAATAATGCCGTAAATGGAGCGTTAATTTGGTCATTTGATCCGGCTGTACCTAAAGCATGGGGCGCGAATGCTTGTTGTGATGTAGTGAATCGTGGCGTAGCTGTTTTGGATAACAAGTTGTTTTTTGGCACGATAGACGGTCGTCTCATCGCCTTAGATCGGTTCACTGGCGATGTAATGTGGGATCAATTGACTATCGATTCATCACGCCCCTATACCATTACAGGTGCACCTCGAATTGTGAATAATACAGTTATAATTGGGAATGGCGGTGCAGAGTATGGCGTACGAGGATATGTTTCAGCCTTCGATGTAGAAACTGGAGCGCAACGATGGCGTTTTTATACTGTTCCGGGCGATCCCAACCTTCCACCTGAATCAGATGCCATGGCGTTAGCTTCAAAAACCTGGACGGGAGATGTGTTCTACAAAGTTGGTGGTGGTGGTACGGTCTGGGACTCGATGGCCTTTGACCCGGAATTAAATTTGCTCTACATCGGTGTTGGTAATGGCTCCCCTTGGAACCGAGCGATACGAAGTCCAGGTGGGGGTGATAATTTGTTTCTTTCTTCTATGGTCGCACTGGATGCCAGTACAGGGGAATATGTTTGGCATTACCAGACGACGCCTGCAGATAACTGGGATTACACTGCCACACAGCATATGATTTTAGCTGAATTAGAAATCCATGGAGAATTACGCAAGGTTATTATGCAAGCGCCTAAAAACGGTTTTTTTTACGTTTTAGATAGAACCACAGGTGAGCTGATTTCTGCCAAAAACTACATTCCCATAAATTGGGCAAGTCATGTTGATATTGAAACAGGTCGCCCAGTAGAAACCGATACTGCAGATTATCGATTTGAAATGCAGCTGACAAAGCCCGCACCCTTCGGCGGCCATAATTGGCAACCCATGTCATATAGCAAAGAAACGGGGTTAGTTTACATTCCGGCGATGGAGAATATCGCACCCTATAGTCACCCAAAGAAATTTGTTTACAACAAAGGAAATCATTGGAATTTGGGCCTGAATGATGGGGTCGGAGACGAGGCCTTTGAAGATCTGAGTGGTGGTATGAATGCTAAATTGGTATTAGCTGTTATGACACACTTATTGAGGGGAAAACTAATTGCCTGGGATCCAATATTACAAAAAGAAATATGGCGCGTTGATCACGATACGATGTGGAATAGTGGTGTCTTGAGTACTAAGTCGAATTTGGTTTTTCAAGGAACGGGATCCGGAAATTTTGTTGCTTATAATGCGACTACTGGTGAACAACTTTGGTCAAGTGATGCTAAAAATGGAATTATTGCGCCGCCAATTAGTTATGCGGTTGACGGTGAGCAGTACATCGCAGTGATGGCAGGCTGGGGTGGTGCAGTGGGTTTGTTATTCTCACAACCAGGTGCAATGGGGGGCGAGGAGGGTCGCTTATTAGTATACAAATTAGGTGGTGCTTCAGTTCTGCCAGAAAGATCGATTAAAAAACCCTTACCTATGCCTCCAGAACGTAGCGGAAATGAGAAATCTATAAAAGATGGACGGATACTATATGGCGTGCATTGTATGCGTTGTCATGGTTTTAGCTTAGTTAGTGGGGGAACGATTCCTGATCTTAGGTATATGACGAAAGAGAGCCATCAAGTTTTTGATGATATTGTGCGTCAAGGAATCTTTGCCCCTCTAGGTATGATTGGATTTGGTGACGTACTATCGAAGGAAGATGTTGTTGATATTCAAAACTATGTTAAGGCGTCAGCCAATGATAATTGGGAAGATAGTCAATCTTCAGGGTGGCTTATTGATCTAAAAGAATGGTTTTACGATAAGTTTGGTGCGGTTTTGGGACTAGTAGTTTAAATCAGCTTTGTTGTTAATCTCATTAGGGGAATGGATACAGTTACGATTACGCCACTTACATCTTCTCTGTTTTTGATATCGATTTTTCCTCCATGGAAATGAGTAATTACTTTTGCGATATAAAGCCCAAGTCCTAAGTGACTTGAATTGGCATCACGGTTTTGACGAACACTTATCATGGAGTCAAATAATTTGTCTTGCATCGCACTCGGTAATGCGGGGCCCTCATTAATGACGCGTATTACTGCCTCATCATTCTCGTTAGTTAAGCGTATACCAAT
This sequence comes from Flavobacterium sp., assembly GCA_047616645.1. Taxonomy (GTDB): domain Bacteria; phylum Pseudomonadota; class Gammaproteobacteria; order Pseudomonadales; family Azotimanducaceae; genus JAHRVQ01. The sequence continues at coordinate 4,710 of JBLHIH010000012.1, forward strand.
AACATTATTAGTAGTAGAAAATTCGGTCGCATTGCGAACGAGTTTATCCATTAGTTGTACTATTAACTCTGGGATGCCTGTGACGATGAGTGAGTTCGATTCAATTTTTAGGGTGAAATTAAAGTCCGAGAAAGCGTGCTCATAACCGTGATAGCAACCTTCAATGACCTCAATTAAATTAAATGAATCTACTTCATCTTCATCTAGTGCAGCTTCAAGCCGAGTTGCCTCACTCATTTTATTCAGTATGTTAGTTAATCGGTTTACACCATTGTGGGCTCTTAAAAGGTAAGCGTTTTCTGTAAGTTCTTGGTCGTCCGATAGGCTTTCGAGAGAGGATTTCACAACAGAAATTGGGGTCCTTAGTTCATGTGCTAATCGTCCAGCCATTGCCTCCAAGTAGGCGTTATATTGATGTAGCCGGTTGACGATACCGCTGAAAGATCGTGATAGATCCCCTAGTTCATCTTGATTGTTAACGACACTATTTGAACTGGAGACTCTGCCTTCTGAATCCACGACCTGCTCAATATCCAATGTTATTTTACGTATTCGATAGCGCAATAACTTTACAGACAATGACCAGAGGGCCAAGGCCAACAATATTGAAAGAAATGAAATCAACGTAATGCTATAGAAGGCTTCTTGAATTAATAACTTTGCGCCTTCATCGGTTTGGCTTGACTTAATGTAGCCCAATTGTTTGCCTTCTATCTCGAGCGGTGTAATTGACGTGATAATATTGTAGTTTGGTTTCTCGTCTATAAACTTTAGCATTAATGATGTTATAAATGTGGAGGTCTGTTTTTTGTGCTGCCAAAGAGCAAATAAGGGATCTGATCCATGATCTATAATGCCAGATTTTGCAATGACTCTTTTATGGGTGTCGAGCACAGTAAGGTTATTCTCTGGGTATCGTTGGAGTAGTTTCTTCAGCCTGTCTGATCCTAACTGCAAGCTACCGGGTTCATTGATATCGCCACTTCCCATTCTATATTTCACATTCCGAGTTTCCTCATTATCAACATCGGCAACGTTTATTGTGAATCCTGTGTCTAACAGACTTATGGGTAATCTAATTTCTACTTTGTAGCCTTCGTTGCTTGCTGTCCAAATGCTTTTAATACGGGATTCTAGCCTTAACGCTCTACCTGTAGGACTAACTTGATATGTGGAAGTGGTTGACGGTTGATATGCCGCGATAACGTATTGTTTGTTTAAACCCAATCCCTTTAGTGTCGTAATTTTGATGTGATCATTTCGATGTATGCTGAGATTATTGACTTCTCGATAAATTACCTTCTCATCTTTCACATTGAGAAAAATATAGAGATCGTTTTCCCATGTCCCAATGCGAAGGTCAACTTGCAAGGAGTCATCGGTATAAGGGAAGGCTACATCAATTAAGTCTGATTTACCGTAGTGAGTAATATTAGTCTCTCGCCAATCCGCGTCTTTACCATCTAAGACTATGGCAGCAATTAAGGGGGTAGCGAGTAGATCTTTAGGCGCATTATAGGTTTGGGGATTGAGTATCTCTGCTTCGAGGTCTACTTGATAAACTATGTTCTTAGCGATGCGTTGAGTATTTAAATCCAAAGCTGATTTTTGAATGTATCTCAAATGGCGTATATTTTCCTCAAGCCAAAATATCCCTAGGATGGGGACTGCAAGACAAATCAACGCTGGCATGAGAATTAGAAAGCGTAGATTCGCGTTTACAATTCTCACTTCTGATCCGTCCAACGATATCCCATGCCGTAAACTGTTTCTATGCAATTAAAGTTATTATCGATCTGTATGAATTTCTTTCTGATTCGTTTTATGTGCGAAGTTATCGTTGCATCATCCACTAAGATTTTGGATTCCAGCATAAGTTGATCACGGTTTTTTACATGGCCTACATTTTTTGTAAGCGCATGCACCATCCAAAATTCGGTTAATGTTAACTCAATATTTATCTCTGACCAGGAGCAAAAGAATCTTTGCCCATCAATTTTTAGCTTTCCTCTTTGAATGAGTTCGCTGGGAATGTTTTTGGCCTCTTTCATGACCTCCATTCGGCGAAAGAGTGCAGCAACCCGTGCCATTAGATGGGGTAAACTAATATCTTTCGTTAGATAGTCATCAGCCCCCATACGTAGTCCACTAACAATATCGAAGTCACTGTCTCTAGCACTTAGGAAAATGATGGGTAGCGTACTGGATTGTTGTCGAAACCATTGACACAAAGCAAAACCACCATCAATTTCATCTCCTAAGCCAATATCTATAATCGCAAGGTCAGGTAGTCTATTTTTGAGTGCTTCTTGTGCATCAAGACGATTTTTGAAACCAGTGACTTGATAGCCTTGATTGCGAAAGATATCGGAATAGTTATCTCGTAGATCTTTGTCATCTTCGATTATCGCGATTCTATGGGGCATGTATTTCTCTGTGGTCCAGAATAGTTTGTCATAATTTAGCCACAATTGATCAGTGAATCTCCAGATTTTGATCCTGTGAATGCCGGTATTGCTGAGTTTAATACACATCAAGCATTAAAGATGCTGATTACATTCAGAAAAGGAGAAAATTGAGATGAAAATAAGACAGGTAGTTGCGTTAAGTATATTGACTTTGGTTGGCGCGAGCGCTGAGGCAGAAACAGATACTTCAAAAGAAGAAGGTAGGGGCATGTTAGCCGGAGCGGTGATTGGAGCTGGTGTCGGTGGACCTTTTGGCGCTGGACTCGGCGCGATAATCGGTGGTGGAATACTGGGTAAGTTAGTGGGTGTTTCCAGAATCAATAAAGAACTTGTTGTCCATAATAAAGACCTAGAACAGATGTTTAAGCACCGTCAAATAGTTGAGCTAGACAACGCGAAAAAAATGAAAATTCAAATTGCGAATTTGAGTGAGGAGTTGAAATCAATGTTGGAAGTTCAAACAGCAAGTTGGAATAGTCGGCAGCTACCCATTCAATTTAGAACCGGTTCTAGCGAAATAGAATCTCAATACAGACAACAGCTTGAACAGATAGCCAGAATCCTCTCTAGGAATGTAGATACTAAAGTTGGCTTATCTGGGTTCGCTGATCGACGTGGAGACTCCAATTTCAACCAAATATTGTCCGAGAGCCGTGTAAGTACAGTGCAAAGTTATTTGTTGAGCCGAGGCGTTAATCCAAATCAAATTTTGACAAATGCCTTTGGCGAATCTCAGCCGATTAGCCATGAAGAAAGTTTTGAAAATAACTTTTTTGATCGACGTGTCGTGATGCAGTTTTCCTTTGATATTAAGTCTTACTTGGCGAGTCGATAAACTTTTTGCTGAGTCCTTCAGCGTTATGGGGGCGGAGGCCCCTTTTTTTAGGGCCTACGTCTGCATATCACCATATCTTGAAAGCCTACAACACCTCGATCAATGATTTTTATAATCTCAAAATACTGAGACCATTTTTCCATTATATAAGCATGTCGATGATATGAGTTTTGATAAAAATCCGGTAAACCATCTGTACCTTCTCCTTTTAGATAAAAGAATCCCGCGTTTTTGAACTGCTCTTCATCCTTTATAGACACTTCAGGCAAGGCTGTTTCACCATGGGTGGTCAATAAAAGCAGGCCTCCCGGTTTTGTTATTCTTTGTAATTCTTCTAACCATTTGAATTGCATGTTCTCAGGTAGATGGGTAAACACAGATATCGAGAATATAAGATCAAATGAAACGTCCTTGAAGGCAAGGGGAGGCGCTGTTGAATTAGTCGAAAAATCACCAATATGTGAAAGGGATTCTTGACACCATGTGATAGATTCAGGATCGATATCTGTGCCGATGTATTGGTTGTTTTGGTATATGGCGTGTAGATACCTTATTACTCGGCCACATCCACAACCAAAATCAAGAATCTTGTGTTTTTCAGAAAGCAGCGATATTGAATCAATACTTTGTAAGGCAGAAATAAGATTTAGAGTAACAACTCGACCGACATTTCTAAAACTCCTCAAGGTTTCCGCACCGTGCACCCTCTTTCTTAAAAACTCAGGTGGATAGGGAAGTGGGCTGCTATTGTCCATTATATTTTCGATAAATTGATAAACTTCTGTTGGTACACCTTCTCTGTTCTCGTGAAATCCATAATCAATAAAGTGTTCCCAACCAGATCTTATTATTCCGTTTTTATGCGCGGTTTGCAGATCGGGGTGCTTCCCTAAATAGCGCGACTCGTCAAAGCTCAAAAAGGGATTAAAATTTGTCATAGTAGTACCGAAAATACAATTTCTTTGAATGAAATAGATATAAAGCTAATAGCTTGTCTTGCGATAGAGTATGGAGACTTGGTGGAAGAATTTAAAGCTTATAGAAGATCCAATAAAGGAAAATTCTCCCTCAGCGTGATGTCTGAGGGAGGAGACGAGCTTTTCTGGGTGAAAGTTGAGCGTGAGTCAAAGCTAATTGCACCTCACTTGGCTCCGATTGGATGCCAATTGACAGACTTGATTAATGACGAGAGTAATAATTCGATAGTAGAAGGTACACCCTATAAATCTCGATGGGCAGCAATGGTTGGAGAGATAGAAACTGTTCAAACTCAAGCTACCCAGCTATGGTTCAAAGAGGAAATGCCAAAAGGAGACACATGGGTATCGGGCACTTATGCCGCTCCCAACCAAGGACAAGTAGATTTTTCTGACTTGATACCTGTTGAAGCGTGGCCAGAAGATGGCCCTAAGGGTATTTTCAATATCTGTGGAGCAAAAATGGATACTGGGTTCCCACCTTTTTCAGAAACTGACTTCCCCAAGAGCCAATATGATTTAGTCAGACAGGCAAGTATTAACTACCTTAATATGTATTCAGGACCTGTATTACCTGAAGCGACAGTTAATGATAGATTTGATTTTGATTGCCTCTTTAACCCTGTTAATGATGAAGCCGACCCAGAAGCTGCTTTTAACTTTCAATATTGGAGAGCCAATATTGATCCCTCGGAACGATATGTCACAGCCTTACCCGGTGCAAGCAAGTATAGATTAAATGCTTGGGGTTCTGGGCATACCAATCTTAGTTTGTCGGGTGACTCGATCAATACGGGGTTAAATGTCGATAGTATGGAGGGCACTGTAATGGGAGGAAATCTAGCTGCCTATGCCGTCTCAGGATCCCCTGCAATTGATAAAATCTATGGATTTGATCCATTTGGATTAGGCTTCGATTAAGCGATCGATTAAGCGATCTATTAACCCACTGCTACGTTTGTTGTCTTTCGAAAGGCAAGTAAGCAGATCATCTTTTTTTGCATATATGGTTACGTGTTGCTTGGCTCTTGTTATAGCAGTGTAAATGAGTTCCCTTGTGTAAAGGCTATTGTTCTTTGATTCAAGGGAAGGCAATATCACACTAATATTCTCAAATTCAGATCCCTGTGATTTGTGAATACTCATGACAAAACATGCCTCAAAATTTGGGAGGAGAGTGAGAGGGAAGGTATTAAATTCACCTTTTGATCCATGAAAGATTACATTAAATTCGAGGGTCTGAGTAAGAAAGCAAATCCCAATATCGCCATTAAATAGCCCTAGAGCATAGTCATTTCTCGTGATCATAATGGGCTTGCCATGATAGATTGATTGATGCCCTTCCTTTAAATCTATGCTTGACTCAATGGCATCATTGAGTGCAATTATCCCCATTTTTCCTTCCCTCATAGGCGCTAGTACGCGAGACCTTTCAAATTCGGCTAACAATAATCTTGGGTCAGCTTTGTCTTTCATTAAGTCAATATAATGTTGATACACAGCTTTTAAATTCTCGCTTAAAGAATGTAAGGTAAACTCAGTTATATAAAGTACTTCACCGTCACTTTGTAACTCGGTTAACAATTTGTTTTGAATGTTACTTGCTAAGCGTCCGATACCCTTTGAAATGTCAAAGCGATAACTTCGCGTCAGATGACAAAAAGCATTACTTAAAACATGCTTACCGGTCTTTGTCTTAGGTATTTGATATCCCAATTCATTCTTTATTTCCTGTAGGTAGGCTTCATCATAATGTTGGCCTAATTTGTGTAAATCGCTAATGACAGATCCGCTTTCTACGGACAGAAGTTGATCGGGATCCCCAAGCATAATGAGTCTGCAATGATCAGGTAAAGCACTTAAAATCTTGTCAAACATCGCAAGGTCTATCATTGAAATTTCATCTAAAATCAAAAGATCCAGGGGTATCTTCCTATCTTTGTGATATTTAAATGAATGGCCATTAGCACGCATACCTAAAAGACGGTGAACAGTCATGACGTCGCTTGGAATGTTGGATTCCAAACCTGGTGGCAATGTTTGTAGATTGTCGCGAATGGATTCGCCTAGTCGAGCAGCTGCTTTGCCGGTAGGTGCTGCCAATTTCACTTTCAAATTTTCATTTTGATTCATTAGTGCAGCTAATATTTTAACCACAGTGCTCGTTTTCCCCGTACCTGGTCCACCAGTAATAATACATAACTGCCTTGTTATACACTGAAATGCCGCGACTTTTTGCCAATCAATATAAGTCTGGCTACTTTGTTGATTAATATTCTCTTCCTGTTCCTCGTCCCCTTTATTGGAGTCAGGGAACAATAGATTTAACATTGTGCAGTCAGAATTTGAAATGCTATGATTTCGGCTGATCAACTGTTGTGCGACGTTAACTTCGTGGTGGAAGTATTTCTGTAAATACAATTTTCCAGAGCAGAGAATAAGAGGTGTTGTGGGATGATTGGCAAGCTCAGATTCTGAAGTGATGAGGCTTATGCCATTAAGTAGGGCAAGCTTGCTCTGTAAGGCATCATTCTCTTTAAGTTCTAGGCAACTATTTTGATGATTCACGGCATGACTGAGCTTCGCGAATGTATACAAGATCTCTGGATCTTTAACGTCGTTGAGTTCTGCCATGAATTCTGAAAAATAGAAATCGAAAGGCACAAATTCCTCTGAGCCGAATTTATTTGGCAGCTTGTATTGGGAGGGTTTAGGTTTAAAAAGATTCATTCTAATCCGCCAAATTTACTTAGCAACTTGTCGAGCTTTAAAATCAATTGCTCACTTGGTTTATCGAAGAAGACGCCCGCGCCTGGTTGGCCAGACATACCCCTTAAGAATAGATAACAAACACCACCCATATGAGTATCAAAATTGAAGTTCGCTAGCTTGCTCTTAAGATACCGCATTAAAGCAACATGATAGATTAGGTACTGGAGATCGTATTGATGATGGCTTATTGCTTCTTGTAACTTGTCAGATGTATAGGCTTGATCATTGGTGCCAAGATGATTTGATTTGTAATCAATAAGATAAAATCTTCCCTCATATTCAACAGTCAAATCGATAAACCCAGTCATCATGCCTTCTAGTCGACCGATATTTATATTCGTACTTTGTGATAGATACCCTTCATCTTGGAGCGCTTTAAAAAAATGATGATCTAATCTAACAGGAAAATAAAATTCCAATTCGTTTAGTCTCTTTGCTGAGGTAATGCCTTTTAATGCGAAATTTATTTCCTTTGACATAGGCGTGCTAAGAATATCTTCAATCCATTTTGATACCATTTGTATTGTATGATCAGCACTATCTTGTGAATGATTTTGTAAACTAATTTTAGTTATCAGTCTTTGAGCCGCGTTTTCCCATTCCGTTTTTTTACCTGAAAAATTGAGTACCTCAAGCATATCGTGAAGTGCGACCCCTATTTTTGGTCCTCTTGGAAAGGTAAATCGGTTGAGTTCTTGGGATGGTGCTGGCTGACTGTCAGTGTGATTTTTATCATCGTCTCCAAAACCTGGCTCATCATGGAGGATGGTTTCTTCGATTTGGTGAATTTGGTTAGCCAAGGCGCTATAACTATGAACCCGCCAATTACTAAATGTTATAGGAATGCTTGGGGGTGGTGATAATTTGTTTCTATCATTTTTTGATTCATAGAATGCGTTACCTGCAGTTTCAATTTTCTTAATTTCAAATAGCGACTCAGGTAGTTGTGAGAGCAGTACTTCCGTATCTAAGGTCGCATCCTCGATTTGAAGTAATCGTGCGAAAGCCGTGTTTTCAGCCTTCTTAAAAAGGGTTAGTCCGAGGAAACACAAATATCTGGCTCTTGTTATTGCAACATATAATAGACGCATGTCCTCGGCCACCATTTCTGCAATAGCAAGATGACGATGATTTTCATCAGCACTTAAATCCAATACAGTTTCAATTCCAGATGGTGTCTGTTGGTGGAACAATACGGGTTTGTTCTTGCTGTACTGCTGATTGCCATAACATGCCACTGGAATCATGACCACATCATACTCCAAGCCTTTTGCCGAATGCATGGTGACAATCTGGACAAGGTGACTATCACTCTCAAGGCGAATTTGATCTTGATCTCCCGAATACAATTCAGGTCGGCCAAACCAAGTGACTAACTGATGCATTCCTTTTAGGCGGTGGGATTCATGTTGCAGTAGTTCTCCAAGGTGTCGTAAATTAGTCAGTTGCCTTTCACCCTCGGCTTGCTCTAGCCATTTTTCTCCTAGCCCTCGAGATTCGATTAGACTACCAATCATTGCGGCTACACCAGATTCACGCCATGTCTTTTGCAGAGACGTAAATTCTACTAATAATAACTGATGGGCTTCGAGGTCATCTTTAAGCGAGTCGATTTCACTAACAGAAAACTGAAGGAGAGGAGTTGCTAGGGCTGATTTTAGGTTTTGGACATTTGTAGGTTCTAGCACTGCCTGCAATATGTAAGTTAGATCCTCAGCTGTGTCAGAATCTAGGACGCTATCATGACTTAGATAGACACTTTTAATCCCTCTATCTGCAAGGGCAGTACGGGCCATAGCTGCATCATTATGGCTTCTTACGAGAAAGGCTATTTGACCCGCTTCTAAAGGTTTTCCATTGACTAAGGTTTCACCTATAGCAGCTGAATTTAGCATTATTGCTACTTGTTCTGCAGCATAATCCATACTGTTCTGTCTAATTGACTCAGTAGATAAACCTTCAACCTCGCCGGTATAAATTTGGACTGGCGGTATTTGCTTCCCTGAAATAGTTAAGTATTTGTTTATATTTTTTTCTGCAACTTTAACGGGCTCAAAGGGAATATCCTTATCATTGCCAAATATGTTCTCTTGTTGAAAGAGAAAATTTGTTGCTTTGATCATACTTTGACTAGATCGCCAATTGGTGTCCAAGGAATAGATTGATTGGGGAATATCTCTTTTTGCGTTAATGTAGGTAAATATGTCAGCACCCCGGAATTGATAAATTGCTTGTTTAGGGTCACCAATAAAGAATATGTTTTCAGGGTAAATCTTAGAAAATATCTGATATTGCAAATTATCTGTATCTTGAAATTCATCAATTAGCGCGACTGGCCATTTTTGTCTTAGTGTTTCTGCCAATATTTCAGCCTGGTTTGTACTAGCATTAAGCGCTTCATGTACTGTGCTTAATAGATCATCCATGGTTAATTGGCTACTTTGGACTTTATACCCTTCTAAATTGTCTTTTGTATGTTTTAAGACGCTATGCCATAAGTTGTAAACTTCTTGCTCGATGATGCCCTTGGTATTCCATATCTTATTAATGCGTTCAAAAATGTTATGAACGGGCTGAGTAGTACCGGTTTTTTTTGTTGCTTTAGATAGGGCATCAACAGCCCAATGTTCCCAAACAGAAATGTCCATGGAGGTGCTTTGTGCGTAATTTTGCATCTCATTCAGTCTGGTAAAAGTTCGACTTCGCTTGTTGAACTCACAATCATGTACTAGCTGCCCAATATTGTCTTGTATCCATATTTCCTTACATTCGGAAATTTCATTGAGTAACGCTAACAATCTTTCTGAATTGTCTACTGGACTGGGAATGATCTTGAGATCAGTGCGACTTAGGTAAGGGGAAAGCGCTTGTAGTAACCTTTCCGGTGTTGGCCATAAGGATAGTGCGAGAGATTGACTATAGGGTTTTAGGGTCAATATATTTCGTCGAAAACAATCTTCAGCTGCCATTATCTGTAAGTGCTTTTTATCGCCATCTAATCTTTGACTGAACAACATGCCGGTTTCAAAAGATTGTTCACTTAACACTCGCGCGCAAAAGCCGTGAATGGTAAAAATCGATGCTTCGTCCATCATTTTTAATGCGTTGGTGAGTAACCTTTTGTCTCTTTGTGTATTTAGGCTGTTTTTAAACAATTCGAGAATGAAAGGATCATCGCAGGCTTCACCACTGAACATATCTCTAGCGATGATGATACGTTCTCGAATTCTTAGACGCAGCTCGTCAGTGGCGGCAATGGTAAAGGTTAAGACCAAAATTTGACTGACAGTCCTGGGTTCTTGATCATCTTCATTTTGCAGTAGTAGTCTTAGATACAAACTTGTGATGGTATAGGTTTTACCTGTACCCGCGCTTGCCTCAATAAGTTGTTTACCCTGCAAAGGGAAGGTGTCTGCTTGGAGAATATTCATCAAAGCTTCTCCCAATATTGTCTCATTGGAGAGAGAATACGTTCTGCAATTGCGCTAAAATTATGCTCTTTGTCTAGGGGGAACTGATAGAGTCGTTTGTAATAAGAGTCCAAACCTTCTCCAGGTGCTCTTCCAGAATTGAAGTGTTTATGGGCTTTATCCAGCGCCTTATCAACATCATTTTCAAGCAAATAGGTATCAAAGTAGACCGCGCTAGCTTCGGGTAAATACGCAAATGGTGCTCCGAGACTGTTGGTATATAACTCTGTTAGCTCGCAAAGGTATTGAATTGCATCGTGTTCTGGCATTTCCTTAAAAATTGCTTCGCTTGCTTTTTTTGATTGGGTGGGATGTTTGGAAATTAATCTAGAACTTCCATTGGCGCCTGTAGCCGCTCTGAAAAGATGTTTAATCCATACTTCAATTTTTTGCCTTTCTCTTAGACTACCGGTTCTGTAGTCGATATATTCATCTCCCATACAATCGATGTCGCCAATGAGTATGTGGGAATTTAACTTAATGTCGCCAGAGTAAATTTGTTGTGGTTTGAGATGAGGTAGGAGTAAATTGTAAATCGCCTTGGCTTTTTCTATTTCTCTGTTGAGTATGCCATCTCCAATGACGCCTTCCATAATCATGCCTTCTGCTCTCACTTGTTTTTTCCATATGTTCAGTGAGTTTCTGTCTTGAGAGTACTGCTTTACTAAAACCTCCAATGCTGAATCCGAGAGTTTGTAGCTCTCTAAGCCATCTAGCTTAAAAGATTCTGTTTCTTGAAGATCAACTTGCTCAATACCAAGATGAATCCCCAGTTGTTTCTGAAGGTAATTTTTCGCTGGATGACGGAAAAAGTTGATTAGATCATGCAGCTCGATTAACTGATTTTCTTCCTCTATTTTTCTGTTCTCTTTTGTGTCGTTCCCTTTTGTGCCGTTCTTTTTTGTTGCGAGCGTGTGCCCGATGATTGCATCAACAAAGGGCTTTTTCTGAGTTGAGCTACGCAGTGCTTTGTACCAACTATGGTTATAAGTTTTAAGGAGTGGGTACTCAGGGTTGAAGTATTTTTCATTAAAAGGTTGCAGAGGATGCTCAATTGTAAAGTCCGTACCGTATAGTCCTTTCAGGTAGTCCTGTAGATCGCTGACCAAAACTGAAGGAGGTAGAGGCTTGTTGTCCTTAATGCTTCGGCCTTGATAACTTAGATAGAAATATGATTTTGCAGAAATAAGCGCTTCTAAAAATAGGTATCTATCGTCCACTTTTTTAGATCGGTCTCCTTTTCGATAAGTGTTTCGCATCAAATCAAAACCGAGTTGTTGATCTTCCCGTGGGTATTCTTTGTCATTCATCCCGATCAAGAAAATACCTTCAAAAGGGATGCTCCGCATGGGAACTAGGTTTGCAAAAGTAATGCCTCCTGAGATTAACCCTCTGGTTTGTTTCATATTCGATAACTGGTCGCTGAACCAATAGCGTATCAGTTGAGGCGAAATAATAGATGTGAACTGCGCTTCATTAAGCTGATCTATCAAACCCAAGAAAATATCGCGGATTTGATTTAAAGCTAGTTCATCCTCGTTTTCAGGATAAAACAACGCCTCCGTTATTGACAACAAGAGCGTTAACCATGCTGTACCTTTCTTTTCTTGGCCAAGTTCGCTGCGGTATTTTGATAACAGCCTAATAAAACCAATGAGTTTTTCTATTAAGGGTGTGTCACTCGGTGTAATTTCAAACGGTGCAATATTTTCTATGCTTTTAGCCATTGTGTCATTGCTTGTTTGACCGAACTTTTTGTTCGACATTGCAAACCCAAGCAGAAGTCTCTTTAAACCAAAAACCCAAGTATTAAATTCCCGAGGGGGAAGGTCCCAATTGTTGCTTTTACTGTCTCCATCAAGCTCCCATCGAATCCCAGTTTCTTTAATCCAATAGTGCAGCTTTTCGAGATCATTTTTATCAATATTTAATTTTCTAGAAATTGCAGGCGTTTCTAATAGCGAAATAATGTCTAAGGAAGTGAATCTTGACTCTGGCAGGTTCAATATTGTTTCAAACACATCCACTATCATTGATTCTTCATTCAAGGCTTGATCAGTAATGCTATAGCGTAATTTTCCTTGGAAACTTGTTTTGATATAGGGCGCATAATCGCTAATGTTAGGTGCCATTACGATAATCTCTGATGGCGATACTTCGCGTTCTAAAAGATGGAGAATGTGATCATAAAGTATTTCGATTTCTCTTTGACGGCTATGGGAAGCATGAATTTGTAGATTAGAAAACTCGAGTTCTGTTGATTGCTCGGAATCCTTACCATCGTCTAAGTGAAGAATATCGTTTTGTATTTTTGCTAAAACACTTTCTTCTTTTTGTTCCTTAAAGTACTCAATGGTTTGTATGTCATCGGATTCTAGCAATAACTCTAAATACTCCCGGCCTTGTTTTCCCATTGAAGATAAAAGGGGATTACCTACATCAAAATAATCTTCATCCACCAATGTGTCTGATTTGTTAAGCATTTTTTTGATTGATTTTTTTGCTAGATCTCTTTCTGAAACAATATCTCCCCAATAGTGCTCACAAGGGTTAAGAAAGTAGATGCCAATATCAAGATATTGTCCGACAGCCTGTAAGGCTTGCATGTGCATCGCTGGAAGTGAGGATAAGCCAAATACACTGATATTTTTCGGAAAGGCATCCAATTTTGGTTCTTGCTGCCTTAGAGATTTAATAAAATTTGAATGCAAATTTCCGCGATGCTGTTTTTTATTCATTCCAGACTGTTGGATTAATTTACGCCAAAGTATGCTTTGCCATGGCTGTGATTCGTCATCTACGCCTTCTTCCCATTCTGATATCCAATCAGGACGGTATAAAAGGTATTGATCAAATAAACCGGCTATGACACTACTGAGCTGATAGGTTCTGAGTATGTTATCTCCCTTACCCTTAAGGTAAGTTTGAATACTCTCAAATTCCTCTGATTGACATTCAGGTAAGATCTCACTGATTCGCCACGTAATGAAATTTCTATTAAATGGAGAAATCTCTGGCAGCTGATGCTGGGGTAAAACAGATTTATAAAGGCGCCAAATTAGATCCGCTGGTAGGATACATTCAATATTTGCCGCAATACCAGAATGGAGAGCAATTTGGTGTTTGAGCCATTGGCCTATCCCGAGACTCTGTACAACAATAATAGTGGGTAGAAAGGGATCTTGATCATTTAACTGATCTTGCTGCACCCGCGCTTGTCTCACAAAGGTATTGACCAACACGGACATATCATTGGATTGTAGGAGTTGTATCAAACTACGGCCTATCTGTTACTTTAATCTAAAAGTTTTAATCTATTGCCTTACTCTGGAGAGCTTGCGCCCTATAGAGGGATATATGTCGCTAAGAGGCCTTAAGAATACAGTCTTTTTATTACTCTGTCTGTATCCCGAATTATGCAATCAAATATCCCAAACATAACATTTTACGCAAGAGTGATTTTCCTCTACAGTAGCCACTTTGTTTTAATCAAGAAACTTCTTCTAGGAGAACCCCCCAATGGCTAATTACTTTAATACCTTACCCCTGCGTGACCAACTTGCCCAACTTGGTAAATGTCGCTTTATGCAACAAGATGAATTCCAAGGTGGCGTAAATGTGCTATTGGGTAAGAAACTAGTTGTGATCGGTTGTGGGGCCCAAGGTCTTAACCAAGGTCTTAATCTACGTGATAGTGGTCTAGATGTGAGTTACTCCTTAAGAGAATCAGCAATAACAGAGAAGCGCCAAAGCTGGAAAAATGCAACTGAAAATGGCTTTACCGTAGGCACTTATAAAGAACTTATCCCTGATGCAGATTTGGTTTTAAACCTTACGCCGGACAAGCAACATACACCGGTTGTATCTGAAATCGTACCCTTAATGAAACAAGATGCCTGCTTAGCATACTCCCATGGTTTTAATATTGTAGAGGAGGGTATGCAGGTTCGAGAAGATATAACGGTCATTATGGTTGCACCAAAGTGTCCTGGTACTGAGGTTCGCGAGGAATATAAACGAGGGTTTGGTGTTCCAACACTGATTGCTGTCCACGAAGACAATGATCCCAAAGGCGAAGGGCTAGCACTTGCTAAGGCTTACGCTGTTGGTACTGGTGGTCACAAAGCCGGAGTATTGATGTCCTCCTTTATAGCGGAAGTAAAATCAGACTTGATGGGAGAACAAACCATTTTATGCGGCATGCTGCAAACAGGCTCCTTACTTTGTTTTGATAAAATGATTGAAAAGGGCGTAGATGCTGGATATGCCTCTCGCTTAATACAATACGGATGGGAAACCATCACTGAAGGGCTTAAGTATGGCGGCGTGACCAATATGATGGATAGACTCTCCAATCCCGCCAAGATTATTGCATTTGATTTGGCCGAAGAACTCAAAACCATTATGAGACCTCTATATCAAAAACATATGGACGATATCATGGGTGGAGCATTCTCTTCCGGCATGATGGCCGATTGGGCCAAAGATGACGAAAAGCTACTTCAATGGAGAAAAGAGACAGGAGAGAGTGCATTTGAAACGACACCTGCAGGTGATCAAGATATTTCAGAACAAGAGTTTTATGACAATGGCATTTTAATGGTTGCGATGGTGAAGGCAGGCGTTGAACTGGCCTATGAAACGATGACATCGGCTGGGATTATTGAGGAATCAGCTTATTATGAATCTCTTCATGAGACACCTTTAATCGCTAATACCATCGCTCGGAAAAAATTATTTGAAATGAACAGTACCATTTCAGATACTGCAGAATATGGATGTTACTTATACAACCATGCTTGTTTGCCTTTGTTAAAGGGATTTATGGAGCAGATTGATACTGATGTGATTGGCCGCGGTCTTGGTCTCAATGATATGGGCGTCGATAATCAACGCCTGATTGAAGTGAACGAAAAAATCAGATCTCACAGTGTTGAAAAAATTGGTGCAACGCTTCGCACGTACATGGGTTTGATGAAAAAGATAGTTTAGTTATGACTAAGTAAATTTACTGATTATGTGTTCATTTTACACCCTGTGAGTGAAGTCGTATTTGAAGATTGCAGCTTTCGGCTTAATGATACATTTTCATTAAGGAGGATTAATTGGAAATTGCTTTCTTCTGAACACTGGGTAATATTGGGTCTCAATGGCTCAGGTAAATCTGCCCTCGCTAGTACACTAGAGGGTGACGTAGAACTTGTTTCTGGAAATATTCAAGGTTTACCGGCAAGCGTAGAAATGCTTTCCTTCGAGAAACAGTCCGCACTAATCGAGTATGAGCGGGAAAAGTCAGGTGACGCTACATTAGTTTCGGAAATAATCTCATCATCTAATGTAGATGGAGCAATATTAGATGAAGACTATTTAAAAGTCTTGATCGATAGCTTTCATTTGTCTAATTTACTAACAAATACTTTTCGTAGCTTGTCCACAGGCGAATCGAGAAAAGTACTTATTATCCAAGCCCTAGTAAGACGACCCGATATTATCATTCTTGATGAACCTTTTGATGGTCTTGATACTGTATCCTCGCTGACCTTAAAAAGCATGTTAGATAAGATATGCCACAGTACTAGAATTGTTTTGGTTCTAAACCGTATTGATGAACTACCAGGTTTTATAAACCGAGCATTAGTGCTCGACTCAGGCGCTATTACTCAAAATCTGAAGATTGAGACTAAGCGTGATAAATTGAGTTTGGCGCAATTAATGCACTTTAAATTCGATGACCTTATTCTTCCAAATACTGATTCTGCTTCAATTCTACCGACTTTAGATGAAAAGGATCCTCTGGTCAGAATGAAAAATATTCGTGTGGCCTATGGTGATAACGTCATCTTTAGTGAACTAGACTGGGAAGTGAAAGTCGGTCAACATTGGCAAATTATTGGCCCTAACGGCTGTGGAAAAACTAGCTTACTCAATCTTATTACTGGAGATCACCCTCAATGTTATAGCAACGATATTTTTGTGTTTGGATATCAGCGTGGACAGGGTGAATCTATCTGGCAAATTAAGCAGTTTATTGGTTATGTCTCATCTGCGCTTCAATGGGAATATAGGGTTGGTACTAGTTTGCAGAATGTTTTGTTGTCTGGTTTTTATGACAGTATTGGCTTGTATAAGGACGCATCTGAAGAACAAAAGAATATCGCAAAACAATGGCTCAGTTTACTTGGGATGACAAAAAGATGGGATCAGGCATTTAATCAATTGTCTTATGGTGAACAGCGCTTACTCTTAATCGCTCGTGCAATGGTGAAGCATCCAAAGGTGCTTATATTGGATGAGCCTTGCGTGGGTCTGGACGAAATGAATCGGAAGCTGGTTTTGGCTTTGATCAGTTATATTTGTCAGAAAAGCAATACCAGTGTAATTTATGTCAATCATCACAGTGAAGATAAGGTTGATGAAATAAACCTTGTTCTTGATCTTGGAGAGTGATGCGGAAGCGGGGAATTTGCGGGCGGGGTTTATAAATGAATTTGCTGCTTTTGAATGGAGATCGTCCGCAAAGTGCCTTGGGTACATACACCGTTCGCTGCTGGCGATCCTCCGGATTTCCCTTAGTCACTCGTAAGCCACGTCGTGTCTTACGCCATTCCCTCGGTGCTAACGCTTGATGCTCACTCAGTATGCACCCAAGGCACTTTGCTAAATCATGGACAAGTTTTCTCATATTGAATGCAGGGGGATTTAAGGGTTTCTATAAACTGGGAGGCTGAAGTGGGAATTCGTGGTGTTTGTGGTGGTATAAATAAGCAAATAATCTTTCACAAATGATCTAACAATAAGAATTATTCTCTTCCATCCATCTTAAAACTCTCAGTTACGAGTAGAGGGTGCTAGGTACTTCTTGAGGGAGCATCAAGCGTTAGCACCGCGCGCGTGGAAGAAGACACTTGTGGGTTCTGACCAAGTAAGGGACATCCGGAGGATTGCCAGCAGCGGATGAAAGAAGTACCTAGTATCCTCTGCGATATCTCTCACTTAAAACCTTAAATTTTTTGCTTAGCGCAGTTTGAGGTCTTTAAATTAAGATTGCTTATGTGAATAGAGATCGTCCGCAAAGTGCCTTGGGTACATACACCGTTCGCTGCTGGCGATCCTCCGGATTTCCCTTAGTCAGTCGTAAGCCACGTCGTGTCTTACTCCATTCCCTCGGCGCTAACGCTTGATGCTCACTCAGTATGCACCCAAGGCACTTTGCTAAATCATGGACAGGTTTCCTCATATTGAATGCAGGGGGATTTAAGGGTTTCTATAAACTGGGATGCTGAAGTGGGAATTCTAGGTCTTAGTGATCGTATGAATAAGCAAAAAATCATTCGCTACCATCGATTTTAAAACTCTCAGTTACGAGTAGAGGGTGCTAGGCGAGAGCATCAAGCGTTAGCACCGCGCGCGTGTAAGAAGTACCTATTATCCTCTGCGACATCTCTCACTTAAAACCATAAAGTTTTTGCTTAGCGCAGTTAGAGGTCTCTAAAAAAAGAACGCTAATTTGAATAGAGATCGTCCGCTCGCCATGACGAGGGAGCAGCAAGCTGCGGTTCTACAGCACCCTGGTTATCGATGCGCTAGCATTGAGATCTCGAGATCTTAAGTGTGGTCTCAGCATTAGGGGTGCTTGGGGCATACCGGAGAAGATGTTTTGGGCTTTCTATAAGCTAGTGCTTACAATTATCAGCGCGGCAGATACGAAAATTTTGAATATGTGCCCCCGCTAGAATGAGACCACCGATGGTAGTGACTATGCGCTCGCCGTTTTCGCCAAAGACTTCATGGCCAAAAATACCTGTAAATGTGAGTATGCTCAGACCGATAGCGCCTAGCACTATTGTAAGAATATCTTTGTGCTTTCTACACCCAATGGTCAATGCAATCAGACTAGTCGGTAAGATGAAAACCAGTAGAATTAGGTGAAAAATTTGCTCGTCGAGCAAGCTTCCCTGTGCGATAGGGAACAAAGTCACTAAAACAGGCAGCGCTAAGCAATGAAGCATGCAGGTTGCGCTCAAAAAAATAGCGAAGCTGTCTAATTTGCTTTCAGATTTTGCTTGATGTTCGTGAGGTATGTCTTTCATAAATGCGATATATTTGTCTAAATAGGTACTCTTTAAGCAGCGCCACGTTATAACACAACTATGCTCGTATTATTAGTCGTTTGGTGCAAAATACGCCCTTAATTTACGCGTATCTAATTTGTTTTAACATTCTTCACTTTTTTCCCCTTCAGGTGTTCCAACCTTAATTGAGTTCATTATAATCCAAAAAAAATCAGGAAAGCATTTATGGCAACTCGTTCTTTTTTTGGGCAAATATTTGCAAAGTCCCCCATTTCTCCCATTCAAAACCATATGAAGGTAGCTTGTAGTGCGGCGATACTTTTACCGGATTATTTTGATGCGGTTTTAAAATTGGATTGGGCATTAGCCCGTAGTAGAGGTGAGGAAATAGTCCGCCTCGAAGGTGAAGCTGATGTGATTAAACGCGAGATACGCGCTAGTTTGTCTCGAAGCTTGTTTATGCCAGTTTCTCGTGCAGACCTTCTAGAATTGCTTAAATCTCAAGATAAAATTCCAAATCGAACCAAAGATGTCGTCGGCTTGAGTATGGGAAGAGAGATGACCTTTCCACCAGAATTGGGGCCCGTTTTACTCGATTTTGTACAAACCTCAGTGAAAACAGCAGAGCTGGCGATGAAAGCGCTGGATGAATTGGATGAATTATTTGAATCCGGGTTTAGCGGAAATGAAATAGACCTTATCTCAGACATGATCACAAAGTTAAATGTGGTTGAGCACGAAACTGATCTTTTACAGCACGAAGTTCAGCATCAATTGTATGCAATAGAAAAGGATCTAAACCCTGTTGATGTTATGTTTTTTTATCGCATCATAGAGTGGATAGGAGACATCGCAGATAATGCGCAGTCTGTTGGAAACCGCATGCTAAATCTAATTGCGAAGTGATTTACGCATTAAAATAACTGATAAGAATAATTAGGGTAGCGTTCATGGAAGTCATTAATGAATACGGCACCATCCTCCTAGGTTTGACGATACTATTTGGCTTTTTTATGGCCTGGGGAGTCGGTGCTAATGATGTTGCCAATGCCATGGGTACTTCCGTGGGCTCAAAGGCCATCACCATCAAGCAAGCAATTATCATTGCGATAATCTTTGAGTTTGCTGGGGCTTATCTTGCAGGTGGAGAGGTGACTTCGACCATTCGTAAGGGGATTATTGATCCCAGTGCGCTCGAAGATACTCCAGAATTATTGGTCTATGGAATGATGGCTTCTCTCTTAGCAGCTGGTTGCTGGTTGTTGATAGCAACAATGAAGGGATGGCCAGTCTCGACTACGCATTCCATTGTCGGCGCCATCGTCGGTTTTGCTAGCGTGGGCATATCAGTAGATGCAGTACAATGGGATAGAGTGGGTAAAATTGTCTCATCATGGGTTGTCTCTCCTGTTATCTCTGGCACCTTGGCATTTTTACTCTACTTGAGTGTGCGTAAGTTTATTTTTGCTGCTGCTGATCCTTATATTGCAGCTAAGCGAATAGTGCCGGTCTATATGTTTATGATGGGTATGGTCGTTGCTATGGTCACATTTGTGAAAGGCTTGAAGCATGTTGGACTTGATCTTACGCTTCAAGATGCCACCCTGTATTCTGTGGCCTTCGCCTCTTTTATCACCATATTAGGCATAATTTCTCTCAGTCGAATAAATCGGGTTGCAGACTCAGAACAATACAGCCTAATTTATGTTGAGAAAGTATTTAGTGTTCTTATGTTGTTTACAGCCTGCGCAATGGCATTTGCCCACGGTTCTAATGATGTCGCGAATGCAATTGGACCCTTGGCGGCGGTAAATGGCATTATCTCAAGTGGCGGAATGGTCGCGTCTAAGTCTGTGACACCAGCTTGGATATTATTGTTGGGCGGTGCCGGTATTGTTGCAGGGCTTGCACTTTATGGACATAAAGTCATTCGAACTATTGGCAGCAATATCACGGAATTAACGCCTAGTAGTGGATTTGCCGTTGTACTTGCTGCGGTGACCACGGTGGTTGTTTCTTCTGCTTATAGCCTCCCCGTTTCAACAACACATACCTTGGTTGGTGGCGTGTTGGGTGTGGGTTTAGCGAGGGGGATTTCTGCACTTAACTTAAGGGTGATAGGTACGATTTTCGCCTCTTGGATGGTGACCTTACCCGCGGGTGCAATATTTTCAATTATCTTCTTTTATCTATTTAAGTTTATTTTTAGTTAACGTCTAGTTAACATTAAGTAGGCTTTGAGTAAGCTTTGAGTAAGGGTTAGAAAGGTAAGACTGATAAGTTTTGTTTATAAACGCAAGAGTATGGAAAGTATATGAATACAAGCATTAAGGACAAGGTTGTTGTTATAACCGGCGGTGCAGGTGCCTTAGGTCAAGGTGTTGTAGCCTGGTTTACTGCTCAAGGATCCAAAGTAGCAGTGCTTGATTACAGCGATGAGCTACTCGCAAACGCTTATCCTCAACCGCTTGAACAACAATGTTATATCTCCTGTGATCTGACCAGTAGAGAGAGTTGTGCGGAAGCGCTGGATAAAATCCTAAGACAATTTGAATGCGTTGACATATTGGTTAATGTAGCCGGTGGATTTTTAATGGGAGACCCGGTTCATAAAACGAGTGACGAGACTTGGGACTTTCTGTTTAACTTGAACACCCGTTCTATTATGAATATGTCAGCCGCGGCTGTACCTAAGTTTCTTGAACAAGGTGGAGGAAAGATCATTAATATAGCAGCAAAGGCTGCTTTGCTTGGTGCTGCAAATATGGGTGCTTATACCGCATCGAAAGCGGCAGTAATGCGGCTGACAGAAAGTATGGCGCTGGAGTTAAGAGAGCAAAATATTAATGTTAATGCGGTGATGCCAAGTTTAATAGACACAGATAGAAATCGTCAGGATATGCCAGACTCAGATTTCAGTAAGTGGGTTAGACCTGAAGATATAGCGAATGTGATTGGTTTTTTAGCATCGGAACAAGCTATTGCGCTTCATGGCGCCTGCATACCGGTTGATGGCTTGAGTTAAGCGAGTATCCCGTAAACTGCCTGGGGGCAATTACAGAATACTCTCTCTCCTTTTTTCCTTTGCGTCTCTAGTACTTAACTGTCGAGTGATGCGAAATTCTTTCCTTCCGCAACCAGTTTCTTCAGAAGAGGAGAAGGCATCCAACTTTCGTCTCCTGTTTCTGCATAGAAACCCTCTATATCAGCTAACACAGTATCTAAACCTTGCTGGTCCGCATACCACATTGGCCCACCAATATAAGTAGGGAATCCGTAGCCGTTTACATAAACAGTGTCGATGTCTCCCGCGCGTAATGCGTGACCTTCATCAAGCAATTTAGCGCCGACGTTAACCAAGCCGTAGATACAGCGCTTTAGGATTTCCTCATCTGTGAATGCCTTACGTGTGAATCCCAAATCAGCTGAGACTTTTTCGATTACCTCATCAGCAATGCTATCTGGACGCGGTGTTCGATCTCCATCGGCATATTGGTAATATCCTTTTTGATTTTTCTGGCCAAATCGACCGAGTTCACAAAGCTCATCAGGAATTCGAGCGGTGACTTCATTTGATCCGCCCATCATCTTGCGTGCTCTCCACCCTAGATCTAGGCCAACCATGTCTGACATAGTGAAGGGACCCATAGCTAATCCAAAATCAAAGATCACCTTATCTACCTGTGCCGGAGTTGCGCCTTCTAGGATCATTAAGCTCGCCTGCCTGCTATAAGCACCTATCATTCGGTTACCGATAAAGCCTGGACAGTTGCCCGCCATAACAGAAACTTTACCGAGGCGTTTTCCTAGTGCCATTGCTGTACCCAGTGTCACTGGAGATGAGTCTTCTCCTCTGACTACCTCTAAGAGGCGCATCACATTTGCTGGGCTGAAAAAATGCATTCCGCAAACAAACTCAGGTCTTGAAGTGCAAGCTGCAATTGCATCAACGTCTAATCCAGAAGTATTAGTGGCAAGTAGAGCGCCTTGTTTCATTACTTTATCTAGCTTGGTAAAGATTTCTTTCTTAAGGTCTAAGTTTTCATAAACGGCTTCAATAACGATATCGGCATCCCCAAGATCGTCAAAATTTTCTGTTGGAATAATTAAAGCCATTCGTTTGTCCATCTCTGTCTGAGATAATCTCCCGCGCGAAACAGTTCGAGCATAATTGCCTTCGATGACTTTTATTCCACGTTCAAGATTTGCTGCCTCATTGTCGTGTAAACGCACAGCAATACCAGCGTTTGCGAAACACATAGCGATGCCACCACCCATTGTACCGGCGCCAATGACAGAGCCTTTATGAATGTCTATTAGTGGCACGTCTTTGGTTAATCCAGGTATTTTGTTTGCCGCTCTTTCAGCAAAGAAGATGTGGATAAGTGCTTCTCGTTGTGGATCTTGCATGCATTCCATGAAGAACTTACGCTCAGCCTCAATACCTTCGTCAAATGTCGCGGAGTTAGCCGCAGCTTCAATGCATTTTAAAATTTGCTTTGGCGCAAATTGATTTCTATGGCTTTTCTCAAGTTTTGCAGCAGCCTTTTCGAAGACTTCGCTGTTACCTCTGTCTGATGCAATCTTGTCTTCCATGTCGCGGATTTTTCGAGTCACTGCTCCCGCCGCCACTATTTCTTCTGCATACTGGATTCCTGCTTCAACAATGTCACCCTCAGCGATTTTATCGATAATGCCTAGTTTCAATGCTGCAGGGGCAAGAATTGGACTACCAGATACAATGGCATCAATTGCCGCCTCGACGCCAATGAGACGGGGTAGGCGCTGTGTTCCACCGGCACCAGGTAATAAGCCCAGTTTAACTTCAGGTAGGCCAACAGGTGCTTTTGGTGAGGCTATTCTGTAGTCACAGCATAGTGCGACCTCAAGCCCTCCACCAAAGGCAGTACCATTTATTGCGGCAATGATAGGTTTAGTGCTTTGCTCCATTTTCTTAATCGCATCTCCTAGACCAACGCCTGCTGTTGCAGCTGCTCCGAATTCGCTGATATCAGCGCCTGCGATGAATGCGCGATGCATACCGGTAACGACAATTGCTTTGACGCTGTCGTCGTCGAGCGCGCTAGTAACGCCGTCATATAGGCCTTGGCGTACACCAGATGAAAGTGGATTAACGGGGGGGTTGTCGATGCTTAATAACGCGATTTCACCACGTTTTTCGTAGTGTACAGTGCCTTTCATTTGCTTCTCCGCAGGTTAAATTTATGCCGGCAGTATACCTTAGGCAGAGAAGGGGCTATAGGAAGGGATTCGATAGATTAAAGCCTGATAGGCGCACATTGTTTTGATGAATTATCGGTTTATGCAAGTCAGTCTTGATTAACGAGAGGGGTAACCTTGATCTAACCAGTCGTGAAAACCATCTTGTAAATGTGCACACTGTCCTATGTAGGTTTCTGAAACTTTATCAAGCGCGAGTGAGGATCTTTCTCCGTAGGCGCAAATGAATATGACTTCTTTTCCTTTTTTTAATATGAGGTCAACTTCACCGTCTTCAGTAAGTGCTTTGTCTAACATTTGGTAAGGAATGTTAATTATGCCTTCTATGGTGCCGTGTTGTTCGATTTCCTTTGCTTCTCTCAAATCAATTAGGTTGATTTCTTCATTAGTGAGTCGCGTTGTTAAGGCTGCACAAGACAGGCTTGCATAAGGTTTATGTTGTTGATCTACTATAGAGCCTACCCTCATGTTTGCGGGTACAACTACATCCATCATCTCTGGACGTGGTAGATCAAGGGTATTCATAATTTCAATAAATTCACTTCGGGTTTTACCTTCAAAGCGTTTATTTTCTGTCATCTCCTTTCCAATTGAAGAAAATTGCTCACCTTTATAATCGTGTCCTGGATAGATAATGGTATGGCGAGGTAGGCTGAAAATTTTATTTTTAACCGAATCATAAAGGTTTGCGGGATCACCATGTTGAAAGTCCGTTCTACCATTACCTCTGATGAAGAGGGTATCTCCCGTGAATAACATATTATGTAGTGCTAGATAGAGGCAGACGGAATCGTTTGTATGGCCTGGTGTATAGATAACCTGCAGATCGATGCCATCAATGCCTATTGTGTCTCCATCAGTGAGACGTTGAGAGAGTTTTTCAGATAGATTTTTTTCATGGGCGCAAGTGATGCAACCCGTGAGACGTCTTAATTTTGATATTGCAGTGAAATGATCCGCATGGAGATGTGTATCGACTACTTTAATTAGGCGAAGTTGGTTTTGGCCAAGTATCTTCAAATACTCGTCGACCTGTTCCAAAACGGGATCAATGATTAAAGCATCAGAGCCACGCTTATCAGCGAGCAAATAGGTATATGTTGAAGAGGTTTCATCAAATAGTTGGTGAAAAATCATCAGGCAAAATCCAAGGATGGTGAAGTTTTGAGTATAACACCCGTCCCTTCCCATTTAGCTAATACTATTGTCTGGCACTGCTACCGCGTACCAATTTTCCAGGGAGCGCACCTGTATGCTCTCCATCTTCGAAGGTTACTTTTCCAGATTTTATCGTCATCTCGTATCCTTCGACACGCTGAACTAAACGTCTACCTCCTGCGGGCAAATCAAATATGGCTTCAGGTCTGTGGAGACGCATTTTTTCAAAGTTAATAATATTGATATCGGCAACTAAGCCTTCTTCTAGTAATCCACGATCCAATAAGTCGTAAGCTTCTGCTGTTTTTCTGGTGAGGGATCTGACGATAAACTCAAGTGGTAGCGTATCACCCTTTTTACGATCTCGTCCCCAGTGAGTCATGATAAAGGAGGGCATACCCGCATCGGCGATAACACCACAATGCGCACCGCCGTCTGATAAGCCCATGATGACGTTAGGGTGTTGCATGAGGGTGCGTTGAGCATCTAGGTTGTACTCGCTATAACCACCCAGAGGTTGGTAAAACAATTCTTTTCCATCCGCAGTTAGGAGCAGGTCATACATTGCTTCAAGTGGAGTGATACCTTTTAGATCAGCGATACCCGCTATGCTATCTCCTTCATCAGGTTCATAGTTAGGATTTTCGCCTAAGGGAAATACCTTTTTCATCAGACCGGAAATATCGCCCAACAAATCAGATTTAATCATTGATTCTTCGCTAAGAATTTTTGATCTAATGGCTGGATCGCGCATTTTCACAAGTTTCTCTTCTAGGCTTAATGGTGCGACTTCGATAGCATAGGTAGGGTGACCAACAAATGCATGAAAACTGCTCTGTAGACCATGTAAAATACCAGTTGGTCTACCCGCCATTTGGGGCAATATTTCCATACCTTCCGATCGAGACTCTTCCGCAATTCGATACATTTTGCCGTCTTCGTAAGCCGCAGCTGAGGTCGCGATAAGGGTAACTTTCATACCCGTCTCTTTGGCGAATTGTTTAACCCATTGCCATTCGTCATCATCACCTAGGTTATCCGAGACAAGTTCGAAGAGCCCATGGTCTAAACCCTTCATGGCAAGACCTAGTGCCAACATTTCATCACTACCAGCAAAGGTGCCTGGTACATAATCACCGTGGATATCTTTATGGAGTAGGGTGCGAGAGCTGGAGAACCCTAGCGCCCCTGCTTCAACACCTTCGCGTACCAATGCTGCCATTTGAGCAATTTCATCTTTTGTGGGAGCGTCTTTGCAATTGTCTCCCATAACATAGGCGCGAATGGGGCCATGAGGGACTTGGGTTGCTACATCCACTGCTCTTGGCATGACTTCAAGGGCGTCGAGATATTCAGGAAAGGTTTCCCACTGCCAGTTAATGCCTTCTGCTAACGCTGCGCCAGGAATATCTTCAACGCCTTCCATAAGTTCAATAAGAAACTGCTCTTTCCCAGGCTTTACAGGTGCAAAACCAACACCGCAATTGCCCATAACAACCGTTGTCACACCATGCCAACTAGAAGGAGCGAGAATAGGGTCCCAGGTAGCTTGACCATCATAGTGAGTATGTATGTCCACCCAGCCAGGCGTGACCAATTTGTCTTTGGCATCAATACACAGCGGTGTATTTCGCTTTTCTTCTTCACTAATGGATCTTATAGCGCTGATGATGCCGTTTTTAATTCCAATGTCGGTGGTGAATCGATCCTTGCCGGAACCATCGATTATTGTGCCATTTTCTATTATTAGATCAAATTGAATCTGAGACATATTGGACACTTCGCCTTTTTTGTAGGTTTAAGCTTACGTGTAGGAAAGGTATCCAATTTAAGACCCACTGTCTAGGTGAAAGACGTTTGTGTCTCTGGAGTCGGCTTGGGAGTATATGTCCTCTCCTATCACTTTAAGCTCTGCTGCCAATAGGAAATACATGTTCAATATGATTAAAGCACTCAAAACAGTGATCAAATTGAATTGTTTTGAGCGGGATGCCTCTGTTTTGTGAATCATAATGAATCTGTTAATGGGTATTTATTCTTTGACGTAAATTTCTATCAAAGGTTTATGGGCAGATGTAACAAATTTGAGAAAACACCGTAACGCTAGCATGACAGAGCTAAGCGCTATCAATTATGGGCTCTCACTGAGGTTTTGAATCATCCTGTGTCACATATGGAGAAATATCACCTTTGCGACTATTTCTAAGCCTTTGATTTAAAAACAAATATTTTTGGCATGAATGGTGCGGGATGAAAGATGCTAGAACCGATTGGGTAAGCCGTTACCCGGTTAACTTAGCTCTCCTGTTGCCTTAGGGTATTAGGCGGTCTTGATGAGGACATTCTTGGGCGAGAATGCGGAATAGGGGCAAATAGCTCCTATTCTGCCCTCAACTTTCTTTCCAGATCCCTCATTCTCAGAATTACCTTACATCAAGTGTAACTCAGATATTATATTTGGCGAGTTTGTTGGTCCTAATCATCGCTTTAATTTCTTGGACATAAGCATCACCCCTCTCCGAATATTTAATAAGGCCTTCTGCCAGTCTGCTACCACTGAGAGTTTGTCCCTCTTGTCGTTGATTCTCTCGTATCCTACGTAGTGCTTTGTAGGCGCTATGGGTATTTATCATTCTGGTGTAGTAGTCGACCCCGTCTTGTACTTCTTTAAATTTTGCAACCTCATGTATTAAGCCCTCATCTCGGCTTAGAGGCTTAATACCGCAGCCTTTTGAAAAACACCAGATACCAAAAAAGTTATTCGCTTCTCTAGCAAAACGGGATGTACCCCATGCAGACTCGTTAGCAGATTGAGCCAAAATTAATGAAGCAGGCACTTTATCCACTCTGCTAAGCAATTTATTGACTAACTCGCTGTCTATTAATTCATTGGTAATCGGGTTTTGCATTGTCGATTCAGTTTGTTTAATTTTATATTTCTTCGACATGAGTTGAAGTTTTGAGAGTGATTGCTGTGATAGTTTTTTCCCGAGGTCAAGGTTTAGGATGAAATTTCTTTCCTCCATCAGGGCTTTATTTGCCTGTCGAATCATAGGTAACATGTAGGCAAAAAAATCACTCTTTTTCTTTTTTACATCAGTATAGGAACGAAATTCCGGAACACTTGATGGGGGCTCTTTTGTTGCTACCGCAGGTGGTACCCGGTAATCATGGAAAAAGGTAATCAAGATAACGATTACAATGAGTGTAGGTATTATTAGATATTCTTTATATTGATTCACGACAACCCAATCAATTAACATTAAGAAAAAGGAATCTAAGAGATCTAGACTCCCGAACTGTTTACCCGCTTACGAATGCGTACTCATCCATGAACCAAATTTGACAACTTTATTCATTATTCTGGCGGTGTTCGGATGACCAAAAGCTTAATTTCAGTCATATCTTCCATCGCAAACTTTACACCTTCGCGACCAAGACCACTTTCTTTTACCCCGCCATAAGGCATATGGTCAACTCTCCATGAAGGTACATCTCCGATAACGACGCCACCCACTTCGAGGGTATCCCAAGCCTTTTGCAT
This sequence comes from Flavobacterium sp., assembly GCA_047616645.1. Classification (GTDB taxonomy): domain Bacteria; phylum Pseudomonadota; class Gammaproteobacteria; order Pseudomonadales; family Azotimanducaceae; genus JAHRVQ01. The sequence goes on from JBLHIH010000012.1 coordinate 33,247, forward strand.
TTTATATAGATCCCGAGTAAAAATACCTGCTTGTAAGCCAAATTGACTTTCATTGACTGATGCAAGTGCGTCGTTAAAATCACTGAATTTACTTATGTTTGCAAGTGGACCAAATGCTTCGTCGGTATTGACTTTACATTCATCACTCACGTTTTCGAGAAGCGTGGCTTCAAGCATATTACCTTCTCTTTTACCGCCACAAAGTAGAGTAGCGCCAGCGTTAAGTGCTTCATCAATCCAAGATGACAGACGGACGGCTTCTTTCTCGGATATCATTGGACCAATAAAGGTCGATCGGTCTTTTGGGTTTCCCATTTTTAATGTTTTGGTCTTGCTTACCAATTTATTTTTGAACTCAGAGTATATTTTCTCATGCACTATTATTCTTTGAACGCCGATACAGCTTTGGCCAGATTGGTAGAATGCACCAAAGATAATTCTGTCGACTGCATCATCAATATTTGCATCTTCATCAACGATGACAGCAGCATTGCCGCCTAATTCCAATACGACAGGTTTCTTACCCGCTTTTTCTTTTAGTTGCCAACCAACAGCAGGAGAGCCTGTGAAGCTCAGTAATTTCAAACGATCATCTTCGGTAAATAAATGAGCGCCGTCTCTCTTGCAGGGTAAAATTGAGAAAGCACCTTCTGGTAAGTCAGTTTCTGCAAGAATTTCGCCAATAATCAATGCACCTACTGGCGTCATACTAGCGGGCTTCAAAACAAAGGGGCAACCTACTGCTATGGCAGGCGCCACTTTGTGGGCAGCGAGATTGAGCGGAAAATTAAAAGGACTGATAAAAGAGCAGGGACCGATGGGCATTCTTTTCCACATGCCGGTATACCCCTTTGCTCGGGGGCTAATATCAAGCGGCATTACTTCACCTGTCATTCGAACGGATTCCTCAGCGGCGATTTGAAAGGTATCAATCAGGCGAGTAACTTCGCCTTCTGCGTCATTGATTGGCTTACCGGCTTCTATACATAGCGCCTCAGCTAATTCATCAAAGCGTTCCCGAAATCTTCTGACACAATGCTCGAGAATAGCCTTGCGTTCATAGGCCGGCATATTCTTACATGCTTGCTCTGCTTTGCAAGCTGCATCAATAGCTGCATCTATTGTCGCTGCATCTGCCATCGCCACTTTGGTTGCGACATCCCCTGTGTATTTATCTGTTACTTGTAAGTCTTCATTTGCGAAAACTGCTTTGTTAGCTAAATAATATGGATACTTCTCATTAAGCATTATTTTATCCTGTGCATTTTTGTCCTGTGAATATTGATTTGGCTAAATTAACCTCTCCAAATGGGCGCGCCTAAATAGAAGTTGCGATATCCCCAAGCCTTTTAGTGAGCAACATATTTTCACGGTAGTCGATGGGTACAACAATAAGACTGGGGCCTTCTTCTGCAAAAGACTTTTCTAAGGTGGGTACTATGTCTGTAGATCTCTCAATCATATGACCATTCCACCCAAATGATTCTGCTAGCAGCGACCAATCTGGATTGTTGAAACTTAAATCAGTATGTGAACCAAATTGATTTTCTTGTTTCCATGCAATCAAACCGTACATATTGTCTTCCCATACCATTACTGTGATATTGACATTGAGGCGTTTCGCTGTTTCCATTTCTTGCACATTCATCAAGAACCCTGCATCGCCGCAGATGGCTAGAATATTCTTATCTGGACTGATTAAACCCGCTGCAATTGCACCCGGAAGTGCAAAGCCCATAGAACAAAACCCATTAGGGATCAAACAGGTGTTAGGTTCGTGACATTGATAGTGGCGTGCTATCCACATTTTGTGAGCGCCAACATCTGAAAGCAAAATATCTTCTGGGTTCATTACCTCTCTGCAGTCCCATAATACCTTTTGGGGTCTGACAAGTCCTTCTACATCATCATCTTTGTATTGAGATAGTTCTCCGGCCATTTCCGCTCGCGCTTCCGACTGCATGGATAAATCCCAATCCGGCACTCCATCTCTATCGACTCGTTCGTTTAGCATCCAAAGCGTATGTGCTAGATCTCCAACGATTTCCAATTGGGGGTGATAAGCCTCATCAATTTCTGCCGGTAGAAAGTCTGCGTGAATAATAGGCTTTTCACCATTTTGGTTCCATAAACTCGGATGATACTCCACCATATCAAAACCGAGTGTGATGATAAGATCTGCTGCATTAATTGCGTGAAATACAACATCTTTGGCTTGTAGTCCTGCGGTGTATAAGCAGTAGGGTGCATCCATATCTACACAACCTTTAGCCATGAAGGTGCTAATGACGCCAACGCCAGTTTTTTCGCAGAAAAGCCGCAATTGTTTTGAAGCGCGTTTACGAATACAGCCATTCCCCGCAAGTATGATAGGGTTCTTAGCCAATTTAATCTGATCCCATGCTCTTTCGATGGCTTTGTCATCTGCTACGGGTCTTCGGAACCTTACTGGCTGCATAGGCACTTTGTCAGTTTCTCTTTCGGCAATGTCTTCTGGCAATTCAATAAGGACAGCACCGGGCTTTTCTGTTCTTATGATTCTTATGCCTTTGCGAATAATTTCTGGGATTGTATTTTCATGCAGAACAGTCTGGGACCATTTGGTCACAGGGGTGAACATACCCACGACATCCATTACCTGATGAGATTCTTTATGAAGTCGTTCTGACGAGCCTTGACCTGTCAGAACTAACATAGGTGCTCTGTCCATATTAGCGTCTGCGACACCTGTAATTAAATTGGTTGCTCCTGGTCCGAGGGTACCTAGACAACCCGCAGGTTCGCCGGTTAATCGGCCATAAATTTCGGCCATAAAAGCGGCCCCTTGCTCGTGTCGGCAGAGAATAAATCTTATTTGGTTTGATTTTTCCAGTGACATCATAAAGTCTGCATTTTCTTCACCTGGAACACCAAAAATGTACTCAATGCCTTCGGTTTCTAAACACTTTACAAATAAATCAGATGCTTTCATTTTTATTCCTTGGTGTAAATTAGGTGAACGGACATTATGCACTCATTGATCCGAGAATCAACTGAACTATCCAGAGGTTAAAATGTGTAACGATGTTTCAAAAAACAATCCTAATCGATACTGTAATAATGAGTAATGCGTTAACTATTTTCTTAAGAATAGACTATTAATTGATGCTGCAGTGCATCAATGTTGTGGGGTTTATTCGTACCATTGTAAGGTCACATGCGTTTAACTTTTGCGTCTCCAGGTAAGTGCCTGAAAACACCTCTTTCTAGACAGGAACTAACTTGGGCGGAGACTCACCCATCCAAATTCTGCATTTTCTTCTCCGTGTTCATAGCCTGCATCCCCTGGAAGAAGGATTTCTCGCTTGTCGTTTATCCTCGCCCTTTCTGAAGGCATGTTCTGTGCAGCTGATTTAATCGCTTCATTAGCAGAAGTGAATTGGGCTAAGTTCCGAACCATTCTTAAGGTTGGACTCATGAGTACCATTTCTCCCTGATCAAATTTATCTAAAATATCCTTGGGCGAAAACCATGCGGAATGAACTAGTTCACTATCATCATGCACTGGGGTTTGAAAACTTGGCATTCTTGATATGAAAAAACGCGCATCAAATCGTCTTGGGGGACCCTCAGGCGTAATCCAACGTGCAACATAATGCATTTGTCCGACGTCGAGGATAAGTTGTTCTTTTTCGATTAGTTTAATGAAATACTCACTATCTGCATTGACTTGATCTCTATATATGTCATATCGGGCCTTGTCTTGATCGTTCCTTATTTCAAGATTTCTATGATCTTCTTTATGCAGTGCTAACAAAACGCCAGCTTCCTCAAAGGCCTCTCTAATGGCAGCGACATAAAAACTAAGTCCACCGCGATCAAGACCCAATAATTTACTTGCGTCGAGATCGTTACGATGAGTAGATATTGATTCGAACAGTTCTGGTTGATCCGTATCATCAACAGCCCCTCCCGGAAAAACCCACATGCCGCCCGCGAACACCGTCTTGGCATTTCGTTGCATCATAAATACCTGTAGATCTGGTCTGTCGTCAATCAACATGACGGTAGCCGCAAATCTTATGGGTACATTTTTAGGTAAAACTTCGTTCATAAAGATCTCTCTGGGGAAACTCAAAAAATTGATTAAGCGTATGGGAAAGTGTGAAGCTAGACAAGTTTCTCCTTATAAACTGATGACTAGTCGTTCGACTACCCAAAAACTTGCAAGTACACCAATGAAATAAATAAACCCAGATCTTATAGGTTTTTTGTACTGATTAAATAAACTGTTTTGTTGAAGTAAAAATCCGATAGTGAGGATCGTGACAATGAACAGTATTTGCCCGATCTCTATACCTAGATTAAAAAATAGTAAGGCGCTTGTTTTTACATTGTCAGGTAGACCAAGATCGCTCAGCACGCTAGCAAAACCAAAGCCATGAAGTAGACCTAACAAGATTGCGGCTACTACTGGGTATCGTCGGCTTAAGGTAGGGCTGGACTGCATATCGCGTTTTGGCTGCCTAATAATTTCAGCTGCTAATATTAAGATACTGAGTGCAATGAGAATTTCAATAAATTGAAAGGGTACAGTGATAAAATCTAAGGTTGTTGCTAGCAAAGTGACGGTATGGGCGAGGGTAAAGCCAGTAATGGTGACAAACAAGCGAGAGTAGCTAACAGACAGAACCATTAGACAAATGACAAATGATAGGTGATCCCAGCCAAAGAGAATATGTTTGATTCCTCCCTTGATGTATTGTTTTGCTACTTGATATAGATCCATGTCTTTATTGATTGGGATTATCAAGGTTTCTGGATCGGAATAAGTATGGGTGCTGGTGCCTGCAAGATTATAAAAAACAAGCAAGGATGAGAGTGCTGGGTTGATCGTTGGATACGTGATTTCGATTTTAAGTTTGCTTAACACCCGAGAACAAAAATATTGGATAGTCCCAGTGAGCTTCTGTTTTGATGTGGAGGGGACAGATTCACATTCATGGTTCTGCAATATAATATTTGGCTCAGTATTGGCTGCAAATACGGGAGGAACTTTCCATTTTAATGTGTAGAGTGTTTCATCTTCCTTGAGCAACTCAGTTTCTCTCAATTCTATGTAGACGGGTCTGCCTTCGTGAGCATAGCTTGTTGATGAAAAAATGAGAAAGGATGAAGTTGAGAAAACCAATAGACAAGATAATGAAAAAAGCCTAAGTGATTGAACTTTCATTTAATGATTATTTTGTAATTAGAGACTAGATCTTCGATCGCGATGGATTTTAATTCTCTGAGTTTTTCTTGACGCGCATCAGCTAAGACAACACCAGCAACTTCACTTAGTTGGGGATTTCTTACAGCAGAAATTTCTTTAATCAACACAAGATGAAAACCGTAATCTGATTTGATTGGTCCTTGCCATAAGGCATTTGGCTTAAGTGAGAAAATATCTACTTGAAAGTTGTTGCCAAAATGACTGAGGATGTAATCAGGTGTACGTTCAATATAGTTTTGATTGTATAAAAATCGTGCGCCGTAGTTCCCCGCTTTTTCGAAACTCACTTTTTCTTTATTCAGGTATTTGATTAGATTAGTGGTTTCTGGTTCTGAATCTGGTTTCAAAAATACGTGAGTAAATGTGATGGCGCTTTCAATCTGATATTGATCCTTATTCAAATTGAAATATAAGCGTAGTTCTTGCTCGGATATGGCAGAGGCATCATCGTAAAAACCCTGACTTAGGTACTCCATTTTTTGAATCAGTCTACGTCGAATTATTTCATCATTTTCTTCTAGTCCTAATTTTAGCGCTTCTCTGTAGAGAACTTCATCTCGAATAAAATTTTCTTGAAGTTCTCGCTTGGCAGCCTCGGGCATGATTTTCAGAAGTTGATCTGCTTTGTCTGTATTAAAACTCTTACGCTGAAATTGTAGGTATTCTCGAAGTTTGCTGTCCGTGATAACTATTTCATATTTATCGTACCTGCCTAAGGATTCAGGCAGATAATTACTGACTATAAAATAAAGGACAGACCCCAAGATGAAAAATTGTACAAGGGGTTCTTTAATGAAAGAATTTATCATTTCTCAGTATTGGTATTAAGAACTAGGGTGTATACCAAATAGGCGAGGTATAGGCGCGTTCTTGAATGGTTGCCGGTGCCTCTTCTTGCACATCTCGTTGAAGTGCGATAGCGTCATACAAAGAATGCCTCGGAGTTGGAATTTGTAATACTCGGACATAGTAAAACGCACGTTGCTCGACACTAAACTCAGGATCAGTCCATAGGGTGGAGAATTCTGAGCTGCCTATTGAATTTGTATAACTTGGTATAGCTTCATTTACGGTTGTGCCAACATCTGGCAAGTCACCATCACCTCCTAACTGCCTATTGTCAGACCATGAGACATTAAATATCTTTTCTCGGCTTGTATTGTTTGTATCTACCCAACCTTTAATAACTTGTACTCGATCTAGGTTTGCGCCCTTGGGATCTCTTGTGGCGCGGATAAGCAATTGTGGTATTTGTGTCTCATTAGACGGGCGCAGTAAATCGCCTCCCATAGGCACACCCTTAGCATAGCCAATTTTTGCGAAATCCTTTGAGTCAGCTTCTTGGGCATCAAAGTCCCAGCCAGCAAAAACACGAATGGCAATTCGTGGTCCAGTTGTTGCGTAGACTTCTTTTCGCTTAAATGCTGAGTAGATTGCTTCGCGAGTATTTTCTTCTGCCCAAACGGCCGCCATCCCTTGAGCCGCCATACTCCAACCAGAAGCACTTTTACTTTTGTCGCCTATTAAACCTGACCTTTTAGTTTCAGGTGTTGAATCCTTTGCCATTTTTCCCCAGAAATTTGTTTCCTCTGCGGAAGACATACCCGTATGGGCATCTGTTGAACCGATCAGGCCAAACTTGTATGGGTTTACACCGATTTTTTCTTCTATCGCAAGACCTGTCAATAGTGCAGGACGAACGTAATCTGCTGCTTTAGCGACGTACTCGCTATGGGTTTGTTGAATATAAAACCCGTAAGTTTCGAAATCTGCAAATTTGTCATTTGGTGACAAATCGGGATGTGTTTCAGAGTCCCCTTTAATCTGAGTCGCCTCTACAATAGGCTCCCATTTCACTCTATTCTTTGCATACTCAGCAGTAATTGGCTGACCCTTCAACGTCGTTTCAGCGAACATGTAGCCTTTTGAAATATTAGAGTTATGGGGAATGGTAAGAAACCGAGTGCCAGTTTCTTTTTGCGTTGTTTCAAGCCATTGCCAAAGATCTTCAGGGTATTGGCTTTGATCACTACCATAGGGTAGAAATTGACGCGCTTTTTCTCCACCATCTGGTGTTAAAACCACTCTGTGTAAATTAGCGCCAGTAGGAATAGAGCTCCATTCCCAACCAATGAGACTCGTGAATTTGCCTGGATTATTGTGTCGCTCAGCAGCATCAACAATTTCATTCCAAGCGGTTGTTTCTGTTTTTATTGTGTTACCAAATGCACCTAGTAGTAATACATTGGCTGGATCTGCTACAGGGTCACCACCTGGATTTTCAGGCGGCACTGGTAGAATATCAGAGAATATCTTTCTACCGGTTTCGTTCTCAATGGCATCCAACAAAACCGATGTTTTAATCCAGCGAGTAATGTCTTGGATGAAACCTTCATCTGGAATTTCTGCTGTTTCATTGTGAATTGCTCTAATCACACCCATCAACTCAGCGTGATCGGAGACAACTAGAAAGTCCAAGGGTGTATCAATCTGGATCCTCGTTCTGTTGTAAGGGTGTATAACCGGTTGACCCTTTGCCCAACGATAAGCAGTGTCGGGGTCTGCTGACTGATTTTGATTCAGAAAAGCATCAAAAGAATAGGATGTATGGAGATGAGTATCTCCCCAAAGAAGCTCTGTTGGTTCTTCGGCGGATGTAAGAGGAGCGGTCATCGCTGCGGCAATAGTACCTGCGCCCATCATTATTTTTATTACTGTATGTACTGTTTTCATGACCACATAGTCTCTGAATTAGATTTGTGATATCAGTCTTTATCACTGATGCTTATGTAAGGTAGTGCACAAGCTGCTTTACCAAGGCAGTCAAGGGTCTGCGCTCAAGATAACACAAATCAGTTTTTCAGGTAAAAGATCACCATATAGTTATGACAAAAGAGGCAATAGGTACTTGCCTGTTTCCGACTTCTTCATTTTCGCGATTTTTTCAGGCGTGCCTTTGGCAATAACTTTACCGCCTTTGGGTCCACCATCTGGGCCTAGATCTATTATCCAATCAGCAGTCTTGATGACGTCAAGGTTGTGCTCTATCACGGTCACAGAATTACCTGACTCAACCAATCTGTTCAGAACAACGAGGAGTTTTTTTACATCATCAAAATGCAGTCCTGTTGTAGGCTCATCCAGTATGTAAAACGTTTTCCCCGTTGCGATTTTTGACAGCTCACGTGCCAGCTTAATACGTTGTGCTTCACCTCCAGACAGCGTTGACGAGGGTTGTCCCATATGTAAATAGTCTAGGCCCACGTCAACCAGTAACTGTAATTTGTTCCGAATTTTAGGGTGCTCAGAAAAATGTATTAGCGCTTCAGCAATGGTCAGCTCTAGTATATCTGCGATGGACTTCCCTTGGTATTTGACCTCAAGTGTCGCTTCATTAAATCTTCTCCCATTGCAATCTTCACACTTAACAAAAACGTCTGATAAAAAGTGCATTTCTATTTTGCGAACGCCATCCCCTTGACATGACTCACATCTTCCTCCTTTTACATTGAAAGAAAACCGGCCCGGCTTATATCCCCGCATTCTTGCCCCAGGTAGCAAGGAGAAGAATATCCTAATTTCATCAAATACTTTGATATAAGTAACGGGGTTACTACGAGGTGTCCTACCAATAGGGCGTTGGTCAATGGCAACCACTTTGTCTAACTGTTCAAGTCCAGAAATTCGATCATGCTCTCCAATTCGTTGTGTTGATTGGTGAAATTCTCGAGCTAAGGCGGGGTGCAAGATGTCATTAACCAAAGTTGATTTCCCAGCACCCGAAACGCCGGTAATAGCTGTGAGAATACCAAGAGGGAATTCAACGCTTATATTCTGTAAGTTATTAGCACGTGCACCTTCAATTTTTATACTGCCCGTTGCTACCCGTCTTTTTTCTAGAATTTCAATTTTTGTTCTACCAGAAAGATAATTGCCCGTTAGAGACTTTGTGTTTTTTTCGAGACTTTTTGGAGAGCCGGCATGGACGATATGTCCACCTTTTACTCCCGCACCCGGACCAAAATCCACTACATAGTCAGCGCGCCGAATGGTCTCTTCGTCATGCTCAACTACAACGACAGTGTTGCCGATGTCTCTCATTCGAATGAGCGTGCCAAGTAATTTTTCATTATCTCTTTGATGTAGGCCAATACTGGGTTCGTCAAGAATGTAAATGACACCCGACAATTCTGAACCAACCTGACTAGCCAATCTTATTCTCTGCGACTCTCCGCCGGACAGTGAGGGACCTAAGCGATCGAGGGAGAGATAGGACAAACCAACAGAAACAAGAAAGTTAAGTCTATTGCAGATTTCCTTAAGTACTTCCTCCGCGATTTCACCTGCTGCACCCTTTAGCTTTAGATTGACGAAAAAGTGACATGTTTGATCTATTGTCCAATTTGAAATTTCGACCAAAGTCTTGTCCGCGACACGGACAGCAGCACTTTCTGGTTTTAATCTAACACCATGGCAAGCTGGGCAAGCACTGTTGGCGAGAAATTGTGAATACCAGCGCTTCATGCCTTCTGACTTGGTGTTTCGAAATCGTCGCATCAAGCGATTAACTAAGCCTTCGTATCTAGAATTACTGGTGCCATGTTTGCCCCAGTTTATTGTGTAACGTTTCTCTCCGGTACCATAAAGAATTTTTTCCCGTTGCAGTGAGGTCAGCTTTCTCCAGGGTTTATCGGTTGGAAGTTTTAGATGGGCAAAAATCTGGCGATGAAAAGTTGATCCCATAGAATTGTTTTCTTCGTGTACTTTCCCTACCGGTTTGAGGGCTCCTTCTTCGATAGTGAGGTCATGATCAGGTACCAATAAGTCTGGATCAAATGCGACCTGTGTGCCTAAACCATTACATTCATGGCACATACCTTGGGGAGAATTAAATGAAAATGCTTGAGGTGATAATACGGGAAAAGAGATATTACAATGTGTACAGGCGAGGTGTTCAGAGTAAATTTTGTCGTTTTTTTTATCTATGGCAGCAACAAGCATCCCATCGCCAGTTTTTAGTGCTGCTTCAACAGACTCTGTTAGTCGTTCAAGCATGTCCTTTTTAACAACAAGTCGATCAATTACTGCCTCTACATTATGTTTTTTTCGCTTATCTAAAATGTCTATTTCTTCCGAACGAATCATTTCACCATCGACCCTTAAGCGAGCATAACCTTGTGCTTTTGCATCGGCGATGAGTTCTCGATGCTCACCCTTACGATTGGTTAATAATGGAACTAATAGATGTAAGCGTGTTCCTTCGGGCAGTTTAGATAGTTCTAAAGCAATATTCTGAGCCGTTTGATTTTGTACTTTGCGAGCACATTTGTGACAGTGCTGTTCTCCTACGCGGGCGTAAAGTACGCGAAGATAATCCGAAATTTCCGTGATAGTGCCTACGGTAGATCGCGGATTTCGGCCTGTTGTTTTTTGTTCGATAGATATAGTAGGAGATAGGCCGCGAATGGTGTCGTATTTAGGCTTTTCCATTTGTCCTAAAAATTGACGAGCATAAGCTGAGAGAGATTCAACATAGCGCCGTTGACCTTCAGCATAAAGGGTATCAAAGGCTAATGAAGATTTGCCAGACCCAGAAACGCCAGTGAAGACAACCAGCTTGCGTTTAGGGATTTTTACTTCGACTGATTTTAGGTTATGTTCCTTGGCGCCTTTGATCAATATGTGGTCTAGTTCTTCTGCAGCTTTTTTCATTGTCGTAAAAGGTATCCAAAAATTAGTTGTATATATGTACAGTATAAGTTATTACAATTCAACACCAGTGAAGCTATTAAATCATGAGTTTCATAAGCTTGATTAAGCGCAGGAATCGCCATTAGAATGGTATGAATGTGCTGTTGGTTTTATCAACCACTTAATCCTGAGCATAAAATACCACCCGAAGGTGTCCTATAATATATATGTAGAATACTATCGGATGATAATAGCAAAGCTGGCGCTCAATGTTTGAAACCTGAGTATTTATTTTGAGGTTCTTTATTACTAAATTGTTTATTTCGATTGCGAGAATAACGTGAACCTGCTGACAGCCTTATGTCAGTAGTCTGAAAAGGATATAGATTTTACATGCGAAGAGCGGATAGATTATTTCAGCTAGTCCTCATTTTGCAAGATGGAAAAGTGAGAACGGCTCGGTATATTGCGGAGAAGTTAGAAGTCTCTGAAAGGACGATATATCGTGATATCGGCGATCTTATGGGTTCCGGCATACCGATTGACGGAGAAGCTGGTGTCGGATATTTACTTCGAGATGAGTATCAATTGCCCCCGTTGATGTTCACCCCTGATGAGTTAAAGGCCTTGGCCTTGGGCGCGTCAATGGTGACTGCTTGGGCTGATAAAGAGTTGGGCTCTGTGACAAAAACAGCAATGCGTAAAATAGAATCTATTTTGCCAACAAAATTAAAAAAGGAGATTGAGCTTCAAGAAATAGTAGTACCAACTTGGCAACTAGATAAGGAAACTTCAAGGAACTTAGGTTCAGTCAGGCAGGCCATCAAACAGAATGTAAAAATACGATGTGCATATCACTCGATAAAAGGGGAGAAAACAGAGCGGATAATCTGGCCATTTTTACTGTTTTTTTGGGGAAATAAATGGACGCTTGGTGCATGGTGCGAAAAACGCCAAGCTTATCGTTCCTTCAGAATAGATCTAATGCGTTCACTAGTGTTGCTAGACCCTCCTTTTGTTGAGGACGAAGAACGAAGCTTAAAGGCTTATGTAAATCAACAAGCGTGGGGAGCCGACTGAGTAGCGGACTATGGAGGTCGGCCATTGTCGAGATACCAGCGGCTAATTGTTCGAATTAAGGTTTCGGCTTTGTAGGGCTTAGTCATAAAGTCATTCATCCCTACACTGATACAAGCTGCTCTATCATCACCCATAACATTTGCCGTTAGTCCAATTATGGTTAACGAATCATTTGCTAAGTCGCCTCTAATTTGCCGTGTTGCTTCATACCCGTCCATGATTGGCATCTGAATATCCATTAGTACTACATCAAAAGATTCTTGGTCAATAAGTTGAATAGCTTCAAGACCGTCGGACGCAATCGTGCACATCATGCCAGCCTTCGTTAATATCTTGCTGGCTAATTGTTGATTCACCAGGTTATCTTCGACCAGCAGCACCTTGCAATTTCCTAGGTGATTGCTTTGTTTCAATCTTGGTTTTTCTAAGATATTTGATTGAATATTGTGCACTATCGACTTGACCGGTACAGAGACTGTAAAAGATGTACCCTTATGTCGAACGCTTGATACTTCTATCTTTCCGTGCATCAGTTCTGCAAGTTGTTTTGTAATGGACAAACCTAATCCAGTACCGCCAAACAATCGAGTTGTCGAAGAATCTGCTTGGCTGAATGGTTCAAAAAGACCTTCAAGCTGGGTTTCGGATATCCCAATGCCTGTATCTCTTACCTCCAAAATGAGGTTTGATGCCTGACTCAAATTAACGGAAATTGTAACGGTGCCAGATTGGGTAAATTTAATGGCATTACCAATTAAATTCGTCAGGATCTGATATATTCGTAGTGAGTCTCCAAATATGAAAGTGGGTAGGTCAGGAGATTGAATAAGCGTAAGCGTCAGATCTTTGTCTTGTAGTTGAGGAAAAAATTGATTTGTTGCGTTATTACAAAGCTCGATCAAGTTAAATTCGCTGGCATGGGTTTCTAATTTTCCTGCATCCAGTTTTGACATATCTAGTACGATATTGATAATGCCCAACAATTTCTCACCCGATTGGCTGATTTGTTTAATGTAACTTTGCTGGTCCTCTTTCGAGGCGTCATTTTGTAGCGCGAGATCTGAGAATCCGATGATTGCATTGATAGGCGTTCTT
>JBLHIH010000013.1:0-44938 GCA_047616645.1 Flavobacterium sp.
ACTCCTTGACGACAGGCTTGTTTCTCTTTGCCGTGCTAGCCCAATGTATCTTTCGTACTGAATCACCGTCACGATAGTCTCGGAGGGAGACGAATTCGTCAGATTCTCCAATGGACCAAGCTGCATTAATACCGCCTGGTTGAAAGTGTCTGCCGCTGTGAAGGTTAAACGAGCTTGGAATTTTGTAACGCTTGGGTAAGACCAAGATAGAAGTTGGGTTCTCTATTTTGAGGATGCCCTGGTTAAGGTTTAGTGGGTCTGGGTGCAATATGGTGGTACTCGAAAATCTGACAAGACCGCGGCGAAGCGGCTCTGCTTTGATGAATGCATTTACCTTCGCATTTCGAGATAAATCGGGAATAATGGTTTGTTGGCAAGTGATGCCGGTATTTAACTTCTGTAGATGCATAAATCTGTGAATGCCAATGAATCTATCATAGGCATTTCTGCTGTCCTCGAAAGGTTCCTTCTGCACCAGAAACGCTTTCCTACTTGGGGGGATGATTAAAGGGTTGTCAATTACGTTTAAATCGGATTCTAATTTACTCCCCAAGTTGTGAACAGATATTGAATACTCAAAGGATTCTCCTACTGTTGCGTAGCTGGGTAGTTTTCGCGTTATAGAGATATTCGGCTTATGGATTAATAGGCCAATTCGAGATGCAATTGTTAAACAGAACAAAAATGCAAATAACTGATAGATGAGGGATGAGTCGGTATTGAAGCCCAAGAAAGCGGTGATAATAGCACCAATTTGGATGAGTCTACCTCTGCCTGTCCCTCGACGCTTTCGTGCTCTGCGTGGCTGTGCTACGCGAGCATAAGCTGGATAAACCCAATGCTTAAACTTTGAAGTCTTAATCATCGAATATACGCAGACGCACTTTACAGAAAGATACGCTACACAGGCACATTGGTATTTTGAACAATCTCATGTACAAGCTGTTCTGCATCGCCCCCTGAAAGTTGTGAGTTTGAGTTAAGCGCCAAGCGATGTGCGATAACGGGTATGGCTAAACTTTGTATTAAATCCGGTGTTACAAATTCCTCGCCTTGTATGAGTGCTAAAGATTGCGAGCACTTCATCAACATAATGCTTGCTCGAGGACTTGCGCCCATTTGGATAGCCTTGTGATTTCTGGTCGATGTAACGATATCTACGATGTAACGTTTTAGTTCTTCACTTATTCTAATATCTTTTGCCGCAGACCGCATAATAGCCACTTCTCTGGTATTCATGCAGGGCTTTAAGTCTACCAGGGGATGATGATGTAGTTGGGCGTTAAGAATTTCAACCTCATCTCGAGGACTTACATAACCCAGCTTAAATCTCATCGCAAAGCGATCCATTTGTGCTTCAGGGAGTGGATAAGTACCGTGGAATTCCACTGGGTTTTGAGTGGCCATAACAAAAAAGTTCTCATCAAGTATGAATCCGTTTCCTTCCACACTGACTTGACCTTCTCCCATGGCTTCTAATAATGCAGACTGGGTTCTAGGGGATGCCCGATTTATTTCATCAGCGAGTAGTATCTGTGTAAATATCGGACCCTTTCGAAAGCTGAACTCTTGGGTATTCTGATCAAAAATAGAGACCCCAAGGATGTCAGTTGGCAGTAAATCCGGTGTGAATTGGACTCTGTGAAATTCTGCACTAATTGAACCTGCGAGGGCCTTTGCTAAGGTGGTCTTTCCTGTGCCGGGCACGTCCTCGAGTAAGATATGGCCACCTGCGATAAAAGCCGTAAGCAGACAGTTAATGGCGCTACTATCTGATTTAATGACAGCTCCAATGTTGTCGCTTAGTTTATGACACAAAGATTGAGCCATATTCAAGCTTTCTATTATTTGAGGAGAGGACATATTTGATCTCTGACAAAGCTGTAAATATAGATATGAATTAATTCTATCCGATTTAGTGTGACCATAATCTAAGTTATCTAGTTCCAAAAGCGGTAATATTAGATGTTAAACTGAATTTTCCACAAAATGTGAATGTCGCAACTGTTTATCTAACAGTTTTTCATAAATATGATCCGATACTTACAAATTTCGTATATTTGTTATTTGCAATTAGAAATGCAGAGTCGGTATGATCACAGTTGTATTATAAGACCGATAAAGGTGACTCAACTGACAGGTTCCAGTCGCGATGAATGGAGTGAATTGCTAACAAAAGTTGGCGATGTGCAAGACAAAGATGCGTTTTCGCAGCTCTTCCAGCACTTTGCGCCTCTTATTAAGGGATTCTTAATGAAAGGTGCCCCGTTTGGGTATGAACAAGCTGAGGAATTGGCGCAAGAAGCTATGATTAAGGTGTGGCGAAAGGCCAGTAGTTTCGATGAGAAGAAGTCGGCAGCGAGCACTTGGATTTACACAATTGCAAGAAACTGTCGAATTGATTGGTTTCGGCGTGAAGCTAGAATAAGGAAAGACCTCAAAGCAGAGGATTTATATGAATTGGTTGATGATAACCCAGTGCATCTGTCTTTGCAGCGGACACGCAATCAATCCACAGTTAAGGAAAATTTACAATTACTACCTGCTGAGCAATTGGAAGTGATTACAAAAATTTACTACGAAGGTAAAACACACAGTGAAGTGGCTAAAGAGTTAGTTTTACCTCTAGGAACCGTCAAGTCGAGAATCAGATTGGCACTTAAGAAAATGAATTTACAGCTAGAATCGGTAGAGAGTTAAGTATGACAGTACAACTGCATCCAGAGACAGATTTACTCGTCGATTATTCGGCGGGAAGTCTAAACCCAGCCTTGTGCGTATCTATTACCGCACACCTGCATTTTTGTACTCAGTGTCGAACTCAGCAAGATGCGCTTTTAAGTTTTGGCGGAAATCTATTTGATGAGGTAGCACCACAGGAAATGCCAGAGGGCTCTTTTACTGCTGTTTTGTCGAGTATCGCCAGCGATGATAGTTTGGGCGACATTAATGTAGGCGATGTCAATTCGAGCGATGTTATTTCAAGTAGCGTAGATGATGGATCCAACCTCCCTAAATTTATGCAAAACCTCGTACCTAATCCACAGTTCAATTTTTTGACTCGCTCTTTGAAGGTTGCCAAGATCGCTATTGGTGAAGACAAGTATGAGTTGGCCTTACATAAAATTCGCCCTGGTGGGAATACGCCAAAACACGACCACAAGGGTTTAGAGATAACGGTGGTTCTTTATGGGAGTTTTTCTGATAAAGATGGCGTTTACAATGAAGGCGATTTTATTGTTAGACATCCAGGTGATGTACATAGTCCTTTAGCGAGCTTAGATGATGAATGTATTTGTTTGTCCGTAGTAGAAGCACCCATTCGATTAGTCGGTCCGGTCTTGCGAATGATTAATCCCTTTCTTTCTTTTAATCCTAGTTAGTTCCCGCCCATAAATAGGTGCATTTGGCTGAAAGCTGCAAAACAGAATATATGTTAGGTAATACCTTCAATCAGTAAGTTCCGACAAGGAACTTACAAGGGAAGTAGCCCCGACGTTTTCGATTTCTAGATGTACACTAGTTTGATGGGTGTCTCGAAAAACCGATTCAGAAATCCGTTCATGCTTAAGCAAAGTGAATTCAAATTATCCCACTAGTGCACACCCATAAACTCATTTCAGCGGGGTAGGCTCCCTGTAAGTTCCTTATCGAAACTTACTGGTTGGAATTATGGCCAGACATGTCTGCAGTTGGGTAACACTCAGCCAGGTTTGGCTATTTTTGGGCGGGAACTAGATTCCCTTAATCTGCAGACAAGATGCTTCATGTTTCGTGTTGGCATTTTTACTGTGGAGGGCGTCGTCATGAAGAGCAACCTCTATCAGTTTAGGTACATCTTGTTTACAGTTGTCCTGAACGACGGGACAACGTGGATGAAACGTACAACCGGATGGAGGATTAATGGGTGAAGGTACATCTCCAGTAATGATTTGTCGTTGAGATTTCTTGTGCGGATCAGGTACGGGAATTGCCGACATCAGGGATTTTGTGTAAGGGTGTTGTGGATTGTGGTAGATTTCCTGACCCTCTCCTGATTCTACAACCTTACCTAAATACATAATGGCGATTCTATCTGAGATGTGTTTTACGACAGCGAGGTCATGGGCAATAAACAGATATGATAAATTAAACTCTTTTTGTAAATCATTCAACAAATTCAAGATTTGAGATTGGATGGATACATCGAGTGCCGAAACTGGTTCGTCACATATGATGAGCTTGGGATTAAGCGCGATCGATCTAGCGACACAGATTCTCTGTCTTTGTCCTCCGGAAAACTCAAATGGATAGCGATTTGCTGATCTAGCGGGAAGGCCTACGATTTCTAAGAGTTCTTTGACACGTTTTTGTCTAAAACTTCTATCGCCCATATTCTGAATAATGAAAGGTTCCTCTAGTATATCGCCAACAGTATGTCGTGAATTCAACGATTCCATCGGATCCTGAAATATCATTTGAATATTCTTTCGATAAGGTAGTAATTTTCTTCCTTTCAAATTACTTATCGTTTTCCCCTCAAATTTAATCGTACCTTCTGTCGGCTCATAAAGGCGTGCGATACAACGGCCGAGGGTTGACTTACCGCAACCTGATTCACCTACAAGGCCCAAAGTCTCCCCAGCTTGTATATCAAAACTAACACCATCAACCGCTTTATTAAATTTACTGGTTCTTAAAAGAATGCCTTCCTTAACAGGAAAGTGCATTTTTAAGTTTCGTACTTCAAGAATGGGTGGGTTTGTATCTGTCATATATCTTTCCATCTAAAACAGCTGACGTCATGGCCTTCACTTACTTGTTCAATTGGAGGTGGCATAGTTGTGCAGTCCTCTTGTCGAAAAGGACAACGATTTTCAAACCGGCAACCATCAGGTAAATCCATTAAGCCAGGGACCATACCCTCGATCGTATTGAGTCGAGATTTGGGTTCGGTCTCTAAGGTCGGAATCGATGCAAGAAGTCCTTGCGTGTAAGGATGTTTGGGTTCGTCAAAGAGATCGTAAACACTGCCTCGTTCGGCTACCTTTCCTGCGTACATGACAACGACTTGTTCACAAGTTTCAGCGATGACACCAAGGTCATGGGTAATCAGTAATACCGACATACCCATTTCTTTCTGAAGTTCTTTTATTAACTCTAATATTTGAGCTTGAATGGTCACATCCAATGCCGTAGTAGGTTCGTCTGCTATCAAAAGCTGCGGTTTACACGCTAAAGCTATCGCAATTACGACTCTCTGACGCATACCGCCGGAGAGTTGGTGGGGGTATTCTGTCATTCGAATATCAGGTGAAGGAATTCCTACTCTATCGAGTATTTCAACAGATTGTATAATCGCCTCCTGAGTTGAAATGTCCTTGTGTAACAATAGCACCTCGGTCAATTGCTTACCGATTGTATGTACAGGGTTGAGTGCTGTCATAGGCTCTTGGAAAACCATGGAGATTTGATTACCACGGATTTTCTGCATTTCTTCAATAGATAGTTGAGACAAATCCTGGCCTTGAAATAGGATTTTGCCACCCTTAAGTTGTCCCATAGGTTGCGGTAAGAGACGCATGATGGATAAAGCAGTAACACTCTTACCGCACCCAGACTCTCCAACGATGCCGAGGGTCTCACCGGCATTGACGGTGAAGCTCACTTCATCAACTGCCCGAACCTGACCTTCGTCAGTTTCGAACTCAGTGACCAGTTTGTTAACTTCAAGCAGGACTTCACTCATTTACTTAACCCTATTTGAATTGATCATAAACGTTAATCTCCGGCTCGAAGGTTTCACCGGCTTTGCGAGCCGCAAGAGTTTCTTCCTTTAATTTGGTATCTATCCAATGAACGAAATATTGTAGATAGTCTCCAGAGTGCTTGTGATTGAACCCTTCTGGATATCGGACCCAACGCCAGTGACCAAGCCGGTAACTAGGTTGAATAAAGGCGGGCATAAAGGATGCGTGCTCGTGGTGTAGTTTTGTCATTTTGTGAGCAAGGTCGATCATTTCGGCTTTATCGTCAGAAGCGCGATATTGATCAATCATTTGGTCCATCTCAAAAATCGCCAAAGATTCCATGTTGTTTGTTTGGGCTTTGATTTTGCGATCAGGGTTTACACTACCATCTTCTAGGAAAGCATTATCGTAGGCATTATCCGAATGATAGGTCTCCCAGAATCGTGGGTATAACTCTAAGCCAACCCCTAGAGCGAGGAAATGAATGTCATGTTGTTTCTCCTGCACTTTTTTCCAACCCGAGGTGCCGTCTAGCACTTCGATTCGAAAATCTAATCCCGCTTTAGCTGCTTCTTCTTTTAGGATAGTGAAAACATCTTTATATCTTTCGTACCCAGAGGATAAGGTAAAGCTGAGTCGTACCCCATCTGCATTTATCAAGATGCCATCGCTACCACGCTGATCAAAGCCAGCTTTGGCGAAATATTCAAGTGCCTTGTTGATATCATACTTACGACTTCTAAGGTCTGCAGCTGAAAACTCTCCATAACCGTCAGAAGACGTTTGCATGCGGCTATAGTCTCCTCTAAAGAATTTCTCAATGACAAGTTCCCAGTTCGTGGCATAGTGAATACCGACGCGTATGTCATTGTCGTCTAACAGAGCTCGGGAGGTATTAATCCATAATCCGTAAGTTGGCCGGGGTAGCTGGTTGTAATAAGATGACTTGTGGATATAGCCCTTTGCAACGTCTTCATCGTCATTGGGTAGCTTGTCGTACCAATACTCTGCAAGGTCCAAACTAAACTGATCGATCTCGCCTCGTTTGAATGTTTCGAAGACTTTTGGCGTATCTCGAATCACAGATAGATGGATTCTGTCAATGTTAAAACGATTACGCCAGAATTTTTTATCCTTCGCCCACCAACCTTTATTTCTTGTCAGCGCGATTGAAATTCCTTTCTTGATGTCCTTCTCTTCGATGACATAGGGCCCAGTTGAAGGCTTAAATCTCCACTGATAACGATCAACATAATCTTCACCTAGTTCTTTGTAGAAGTGCTGGGGCATAGGACGTAATTCCAAAACCCTTGAATCCATATCAGGTTTAGCTTCCGGAATCGTGATAGAAAAAGTGTGGTCATCAAATCGAGTAATATTGAGATACTGGGTGTTATACCAATTATTATACCAAGGCGCGACGATATAACTTGATTGGTAAAAGAAGAACATAAACAGATAGTCTGCAGAAGTTATCGGTACACCGTCTGACCAAGTAGCACTGGGGTCTAATTTGACAAATATTGTTTTGTTCTCTTTGTCTACTGCCCAACTTTCCGCCAGGCCTGGGTAAAACTCAAATTTATCAGGATGTCGATCAGCGAGTGGAAGCGAGGTATAGTCGAGAATATAGGGCCTAAAAGAACCATTTGAATCCGGTCCTGCTGTGCGTAATGTCCTAGGAAAGTCTTGCAGGCGGCCATAAGTTGTACCTCCTTTTTGTGCTTTGTTAGACCCTATTTCAGGAAGGTGACCACCATTTTGCCACTCAAGATTTGTAGGTAAGTCCACAAGTGTTTTAAAACTAAAGAAGTCGGGCTTAGCAGCATAGTAGTCGTTAACTTCTTGGGTGTTATCGATGACCTCTAGCGCTTTCGTGGCATCATCACCGTCACCACAGCCAACAACTAATGTAGCGACAATAGCGAATGCGAAAGAAAGACGATTTATTTTCATGGAAATTACCTTATTGTAAGATCTATTTGGATTGCCAAAAATGACAATCTCATTTTAAAAAGTATGTAGTACTTTTTAGTTGGCTTCTCATTTGTAGACGGTGAACTTTTTGGGATCAAAGGATTCCCGTACGGCTTCTCCGATAAACGTGACTAGGGTTAACAATAAAACCAAGGTGACAAAAGCAGAAGTCACAATCCATGCCGCAGTTCTTAAATTAGCAGTGCCTTGTTTTAATAACTCACCCAAGCTCGGTGTAGGAGCGGGTAGTCCAAAACCAAGAAAATCTAAAGCGGTAATTGATGCTATTGCAGCAACAATCGTAAATGGCATAAATGTAACTAGGGTGGAAATTACATTGGGTAATATGTGCTTAAATATGATGCGCGTATTGGAAGCACCGAGTAGTACCGCCGCGGCAGTATAGTCTCGAGATTTTTCTTTGTAAGTTTCTGTTCTCATGTAATAGGTCATGCCTGTCCAGGAAAAGAGGACCATGACGGTGAGTAGAATGGCGATGCGGGCTGGTATATCAAAAGTTGAGGGTACTACAGAAAAGACAATGATAACCATGTACAAGAAAGGCACATTTGACCATATTTCAATAAATCTCTGGAAGATGAGGTCAAACGTACCGCCAAAAAATCCCATTGAACACCCTATTGTGACGCCTATAAGGTATACAGCGACCATGTATACGATCGCAAACAGCAGCGCTATACGCGTACCATAGACGAGCCTCGCAAGAATGTCTCGACTGGTCGTGTCTGTACCAAAATAGTGTTGGTCTTTAAGATTTGGCGCTTCAGGTTTGTAGATATTTGTTGATGAATGGTTCTCAAATGGATTGTATGGAATCAAAGGCATGATCAGCCAATTGCCACTGTCTTCAGATTCGAATACTAATTTTAGGTCTCGATAACTAGTCTCATATCCATAATCAAGTCCAAAATCAGTACCTGGATGAAACTCGGTATAGCTTGGGAAATATAGCTCACCTTCGTAGCTAACAACCAATGCCCGGCTATTAACCCAGAGCTCAGCAAATAAAACTGAAACTAGAAGCGTGCAAAGTATCAGAAAGCTATAATAGCCTGTTTTAATTTCTTTAAATCGGCGAATTTTTTTCTGAGTTTGTGGATTGAAATTAAACATCTATTGAAACCTAATTCTGGGATCGACTAGCGCAACAAGTAGATCGGAAATGATATTCCCGATGAGTAGCAAGAGGCTCGCGAGGAGTATGGTTCCCATAACGATGGGGTAATCGCGATCCAGAATAGCGGTAAGGCCCAGTAAACCGAATCCGTTTATATCGAAGACTGTCTCAATTAGAAACGAGCCAGAAACGAGCAATACAATGTTTTGTCCAAAGGTCGTCGCGATTGGGATCAGCGAATTACGCATGGCATGCCCGGTTACTGCGCGCCTGAATGATACGCCCTTGGCTATCGCAGTTCTGATGTAATCGGATGCGAGGTTGTCCATTAAATGGTTTTTTAACAGTAGGGTGGTAAAAGCAAAACTACCCACTAAGTAACAAATTAGCGGCAATATGGAGTGCTTGATAACATCGAATATTTGACCGCTAAAGGTAAGCTCATCGTAGCGTAGGCTGACAAAGCCCCCCATCGGGAACCACTCTAGGCGAACAGAAAAATACAATAATAATAGTGCCCCCAGAACGTAACCAGGAACGGCATATCCAATAAAAATAAACATAGAGGTTATATTGTCGACTGCGGTTTTATGTTTGATTGCTTTTAAAACACCCAGTGGTATGCAGACCAGATAAGTTATCACTAAAGTCACTAGCCCGTAGTATAGGGAGATAGGAAATCGGCTTCTTATTACATCCCAAACCGGTTCGTTATAGCGATAAGATGAACCAAGGTCGCCTTGAACTACCTTGCTAACCCAGTCAATGTAGCTCTCTAGAATGGGTTTATCAAACCCGTAGTATTCTTTTAGCTTTTGGAGTTGCGCCTCCGAGAGGGCCATTCCCTGCCCGGCGAGTTGTCCGCCGCCGCCTTGTGTAACCTGTTGTGACTCCATAATCGCGCGTTCAAGGGGACCGCCCGGAACAAGCCTTGTGATAGCAAATACGATAATGGTCACACCGATGAGTGTGGGAATGATAAGTAGAAGTCTTCTTATAAAATAATCGCGCATAAATTTATTATTCTGATCTTCTTTTTATTGCCTTTTTATTCAAGGCATTTTTATAGGGCTCTCATTCAGACGATCATGAACATGGATCATCTTATCTAGCGCTGCGACTTTTGGTCGGTGCAAATAAAAAAGCCGCCTTGGTGAGGCGACTTCAAGCAGTATGGATGTTGCCACAAAGCGCTCTTAAGTCCAAGTGCAGAGTAACTTGTTTCTGAATCCAATGGACTCTTTTTTAAACAATGGCTAATCATTTTTTACGAACATTGTGTAATACAAAAATCTGCCAGGGATTTTATCCCTAGGTTGACTGATTTCAATTTAATGCCGCGTGTGAACTATTGCTCATTGATCGCAGTTATCAACAAACAGATAATCTATTTACTCAAAACACATAATGTGTGAATTAATTGATTAATTCTGCTTTATTCATCCCACAAAATGCAGCTTTAGCGCGATAAACACCGATAAACATGATCAATTAAAGATTTGTACCTTGGTAGATGAGCATCATTCTGCATTTGGTTCATTGTATAGGCAAAACTCAAATTTAACTCTGGATCCGCGAATGCCATAGATCCACCAGCACCAGCATGGCCGAAAGATGTTGGGCTAGGACCATAATTTTGGTCTGAATTCAGTATAAAACCTCGAGATCTGCGAATCACTGTCCCTAATACTAAGTCTTTTTGATGTTCAACCTCGACCTGCCTAGCTTGATGCAAGGAATCTTGGCTACAAATTTTGACGCCGTTTAATATGCCGTTGTTGGCCATGGCCGCATAGATTTTTGCCAGTCCCCTAGCGCTACTATGACCATTTGATGCGGGAATTTCAGCCTTTCTCCACGGCTCGCTACAGGCATCTTTGAATGGTGATATAGCCGGGTTCATCAAAGCCAGTTTGAACAACTTAGGGTTTATTGCCGGTTTTTCGTCTTTTGGCTTTGAAAGGCCTTTATTTCTCATATGGTTTGGGCCGATTAATGGCGCATATCGACATAACGCCGAGTCGGGTAAACCAAGGTAAAAATCTGCATCTAAAGGCTCACATATTTTCTCTCGGATAAACGTTCCGATTGTCTTACCTGTTAGCTTGCGTATTAATTCACCTATCAAGTATCCCCAAGATACTGCGTGGTAAGCCGCCGCTGTCCCTGGTTCAAATAATGGTTTTTGAGCAGCCAATAAGTTAACCATTTTATCCCAATCATAAAGATCGCTGACCATGAGAGGCGTTTCTATGCCGCAGAGACCCCCTTGATGTGAAAGCAGTTGCGCAACTGTAATTTTATGCTTTGATGACGCGCCAAACTCTGGCCAATGTGTAGCAACTAAGTCTTCGTATTTGATCTTCCCCTCATCGACTAGAATCGCAAAAGCAAAAGCGGCGATACCCTTTGATGCAGAATAGACATTGACTAAGGTATCAGCTTGCCAAGAAAGAGATTGGTCTCTATCTGTAAAACCTCCCCATAGGTCAATAACCTTTTCTCCTTGGAAATATACGCAAAGACTAGCGCCGACCTCAATTGTTTGCCAAAGGGAGGCAAAACTGGTTTTCACGTCGTTAAATGATGGGTCGGTTTTTCCCTGAACTTCTATTTCCATTTGTAATTCTTGCATCTTGGATATGATTAGATAATGGTGATTGTAAGTGAGCAATTCTCAATACTCAAAATTAATCACGCCTGTTACTCGGCTTTTGCAAGCCTGACCGCAAGAAATGAGTAGTTGGAGTTGATGCTAATATTTGGAGCATCGATGATGAGCTGTGCGATAATAGTATTAATGAATAGTTTTTTTTGGATTTAATTGTGGCTAGTTTTGAAGTGAGTTTAATAAAACAAAATATTCTAAGTGAGAGCACAAGAGACTTTCGTTTCCTTAGAACTGATGGTAAGACAGTAGCGTTTCGTCCGGGTCAATTCTTTAGGTTTAATTTTGAGGACGAACAAGGCAGTTTCGAACGAAGTTATAGTTTGTGCAATAAAGAGCATTATAATGACGGATCTATAACGAGTAAAAACCTCGATCTTGTCATCTCCATCGTTGAGAATGGACGAACAAGTCGTCTACTTTTTGAGGGAACCCCAGATATTAAAGCGATGGTGACTGGGCCCTATGGTAGATTGCTGGTACCAGAGAATTTACCGAAGAGATTGTTTCTAATCGCCACTAGTGTTGGGATGGCGCCCTATATTCCAATCTTAAAACAACTGTCAACAGCGTTAAAAGAAGAAGTGTTGGAAGTCCATTTTTTATATGGCGTGAGAGATAGTACGGAATTCATTTATGGGGACTTTCTTGAATCTTACGCAGCTCAGCATCCTAAGTTTTATTTGTCGACTTGTTATAGTAGGGAAAAAGTCACCCGTCCAAATTCTTATGAAGGTTATGTACAGGAAAGATTAAGTAATCTTTCACCAGATCCCGCCACAGATCATTATTTGCTTTGTGGAAATCCCGAAATGATCGATGCGGTTTATGCTCAACTTAAAGTGGCGGGATGTTCGGTGAAACAAATTGTTCGTGAAAAATACGTCTTTGCAAAAAGCGTCGTTAAGACGCCTGCTAAAATCTTGTCAGAGGATGATAAAAAACTCCTCGCGCAGTACACAAAGAAGTATTCGTAGAAACCTGCATCATAGTTTTGAGGGCACCACTTCAATCTACAGATCCTTGCGGTAGAACCAATGCCAAGGTTCGTAATTGATACCATAAGCATTATTTCGATGGTAACTCATTGTAAAATGATATTGATGAGCATGTTTGTTTAGCCATTCAAAAGCATCCGAATGTTCAAAGCACTCCTCTAATACGTCATAGCCCGGGGTAGTTAAATCTAAAGCGCGGCCTGTATGATGCTCACTATATCCAGGGATAGCATTTACTTTCAAAATATCATCTATTTGGCTACCTTTATTTAGTTTTCCTTGAATAAGGTCACATTGGTAGTCGATGGATCGATAGGCTGAAACAAGCTGTAGAATGACATCATCCTTTTTAGCTGAATTTTTCATAGATTGCCAACTTTCAAAGGTATCGCCTGTCATAAATTGTTGGCGATCGAATATATCAAGCTCTGAATGATCTAAGTGATGGACATCTTTTTGTTTTGGGGCGAGACAAGTTTTATAGTGAGCCTCTTTTATGCCCAGTAAGCCAAGGCGTTCTGTTATGTCACTCATAAGGTGAGAATTCCGATCACCACAGCAATTAAAGAAATGAATGCAAATAACATTGCGTATGAAATTCCAAGTGTTGTGTATTTGACTGTCGTCAGAAACCAACCTTCTTCATAAGTGTGTTTTAAACTTAGGAAAAGGTAGATTGGAATCCAAATTAAAATTAAAGAATTGATCAGTTCAATGAAGACGTTTTCAGGTATCAGCCCAAACAGTCCAGAAATAAATAAAATTAAAAAGATGAAACACTGATTGTGAACGGCCAGGATGAGATGCTCGGTATAGTAGCGTCCAGTATTGATATAGACGATTTTCAAGAGTAGTGCAAAAATGGGAAGGAGGCAAAAAATCACAGGTGGGGCTAGATCTAACAACTTGTTTAATATTTCTTTAGGATTTTCTTTACCCACTTCTACTGCTTTTTTAATCTGGGCCTCGAATCGTTTCTCGAACTTCTGGTCAAGGGTCTCTGGGAGGAGCCCAAGGTTAAGCTCTGATAAAAATTCATCTAAGCTTTCTTCAATTTCCTTTTTCTCTCCAAGGTTTTTTTTGTTCATTTTCGCTTCATTTAAGGCGCGGTCTATTTCTTCACTGACTTGTTGCTGGGAGGCGTCGCCTGCACTAATATCCAGATCTTGATTACGAACGACATTTTGTACAGTCATGAAAAAGAAAAAGGTGAGGCTAGTAATAAAATACAAACGTAAAGGTTGAACGTAACGAGCGCGCCGTCCTCGGAAATATTCTTTCGTTAGGTTTCCGGGCTTGAAAATTAAGCGAACAATAGTCTTTGAGGCTCTCGAATCGAAAGTAAATATGTCTTCGACAGCATCAGCGATAAGAGTCAGAAAAAACCGATCGTTACCTTTTTGATTTTGGCCACAGGCTGCACAAAATTGTCCACGAAGTTCGAAGTGGCAATTTGGGCAAAGCACGCTTACATTTACTTCATCAATAAGTTCTGTCACATTGCTACCAATCTTTTCACCAATCTTTTCACCAATCTTTTCACCAATCTTTTCAACAACGTTTTCTACAAATGTTTTTTACCAGTGTAAGACAATCAGCAGGATTGTTTCGAGTTGTCTTACTGAAGTGATTCTCTTACCGCTGTTTTATCGGAAGGCAAGCGGTGTGACCATCATTTTCTAGTAAAATGTTACAAAAATTTTGAGCGTCTATATAAGTCAAATATTCGCCAGTTCTAATGCGATATATTATTCCCGTCGATTCTCGCGAGAGGGATATTTGCGGTTTAAGGTCTTTAAATAGTTCTGGGAGTGATTCACTTAACTTCATCCAAAGGTTGTTTGCGGAATTCTGACTTGTCACGACGCCAATTTGTGCAATGTAAATGCCTACTTTCTCCAAATTTTCATTGGTAGGTAGGCTTTTGTCCTTTGGAACTTGTTGCTCGTTTCCAATATAGTAATGTAAAGGTAGTCGTAGATCCCAGTTTTTTGTTTTCCTTGCCTGTAAATGTTCTTTTTTAATTTCCGAAAGATTATCATTTTTCTCACTCGGCTTCGAAGCGCTATCGCGACTAATGAATATTTGTGATTTTTGAACCTCGACAAGACTATTCTCAGCTCTGCTAAAACCTTGTTTCACTGCTTCATTCAGCCAAAATTCGGCTTTAGTTAGATTTGGGTTGGAATCAAGACCCTTCGCATAGAACTTTCCAGTGTGAAATTGTGCTGGTGCGTAACCTTGTTCCGCCGCAAACTTATACAAAGTGAATGCTTTTTGGGTATCAATTTGGGTGCCTTCACCAAATTTATACATAAGGGCAAGGATGGTTTGAGAACGGGGATCGCCTTCTTTAGCAAGACGCGTAAAGGCTGCAAAGGCCGCGGGAAAATTATTCTGCTTGTATAGCGTTGTGGCCTCATCAAATGCCTTCGTTGCTCTATGAGTAGGCGCGTCCTTATGGGTTGTAGGGCCAATTGTGTCTAAGGTTTCGGTAATTAATTCTTCAGAAACTGCAGCCATACTCAAACACATAAGGACGGTTAGCATTAAGGCGGTGGAATGGTAGGTCACGGTATTTATTCAATTTAAAAATGCCTATTTTAAACCAGATTTATGTGGATAGTTAGTTCCTGTCCAGAAATAGCCAAATCTGGATGGGTATGCGACGCTATTAATGGGTTAGGTAATAATTTCAACGACTTACAAAGGAAGTGCCTGGAGACGCCTAGTTCGACGTTTTTAGCACTAGTGAGTTCCATGCGTAAATCCACTAGAGAAATTTCACCGAACCCCTATAATGGGATTCAAATATTGGGGTGCTTATCACCTGAATAAATCTATTCACGAGTTAAAAAGCAATCGCGGTAAGCGTGATTCAGAAGACTTGGTATTGCTACAAAGGGTGGCAACCAAAGATAAGCTTGCCTTTGAATCCTTGTAAGCAAGAAGTTACCAGCAACTGAGTCGATATCTTATGCGCTTAATTCGGCGTCCTGAATTAGTCGAGGAGGCCATAAATGACACCATGTTTGTGGTTTGGGAGAAGGCCGAGAAATTTGAAGGGCGATCTAAGGTAGCTACATGGATAACTGGAATTGCCTATTTTAAAGGCATAAAAGCGCTGGATAAATTGAAAAAAATGCCGGAACAAAAAGCTGAGAGTCTCTATGAGACTGATGATATAGAAGAAAATTATAATTTAATCAAAAGGTTAGGTTTAGAGAATTGGCTGGAGAGTGGCCTTGATCTTATCTCGGCAGATCAACGCTCAGTTGTTGAGCTGACCTATTTCTCTGGATATTCCTATCAGGAAATCGTAGACCTGATACAGTGCCCAGTAAATACCGTTAAAACAAGAATGTTTCATGCTCGCCGTCGATTGGCGAAACTTTTACCCTTATTGTTGGAACAGACAGAGGCAGAAGTTGAAACCCTATCATCATTTGATGGAGCATTAGATGACTGATGTAAACCATAATAGCTAATGTAAATCTGGAAGAGAGGAATCAGGTGAAAAATGAAACAAAGATAGTTCATGATGAATATCTTGAACTATTGACCTGGTATGTTAGTGAAAGTCTGACGGATAGAGAACGTATCCGGGTTATGGAACACCTGATCGAGTGTACTACTTGCCGAGCCGAACGTGACCAACTACAACGACTCCTAGGGAGTGTACAAAGAGAAGACCTTGAAGTTCCAGACTATCGCTTCTCTTTTTCAAAGTTGATGAAACGAATTGATGCTAGTGAACTGAATAAAGTAAGCGCTGAAGAAATGCCGCCGCTGCCATACGCTAAAAATACCAGCGCTTGGTTTGGTAGATGATCCCTCTTTGCAACAGCAGCTAGCCTATGCTTGGTGTATTTCTCTTAGCGAATATAGGATTTCGAGAGGCGCCTTCATTTCAAACGCTCAGTACAGACACTTTACCATCGGGTTTGCCTCATCAGATCGGGTTGAGCTTTGACGAATCTGTGACACCCCTAAACCAAAGAAGTGTTCTGAGTAATTTACAGTCGACCCTAATCGCTGGGCGAAATGAAAAAGGA
Source organism: Flavobacterium sp. (assembly GCA_047616645.1). Taxonomy (GTDB): domain Bacteria; phylum Pseudomonadota; class Gammaproteobacteria; order Pseudomonadales; family Azotimanducaceae; genus JAHRVQ01. The sequence goes on from JBLHIH010000013.1 coordinate 16,566, forward strand.
CTTTATACACTAGAAATTCATGTTCCCGTTGATCTTCCGGATGCTGAATTTATCGAAACCATTCGAGATATCGAGGGAGTTAAGTATGCGAAATATTCTCAAACCCATACTCGCCCTTAGTTTTTTGATACTAAGTGCCTGTGCAAATCAGCTTCCTACCGCTGTAGGGGGTATTTTTTCGAGACAAATAGTGTTTACCGTTACCGATTATGGGTGGAGGGCTTCCCTAGGGAATACAACTCAAAATTATAACAGTATGTTGGATAGCGCTGATGAGGGTCATGAAGCTGATCGACACGTTAAAGCTCAGCACTCTACCCAAAACATCATCAAATCCCATTGTCTCAAAAAGATAAGCCAGTCGTCGATTGAGGCTTTGGGTGTGGAAGCGGTTGTTGCTGAGTTTCGGCCGGATAGAAATATGAGTGAAGTCGTCTCTGATCTTAGAAAGGATACACGGGTTGAATCTGTATAAGCCCTACAAAAATACCACCTACTTTCTTACAATGATCCCTTTTACCATTTGTAATCTGCAACGATACAGGACGATCTGGAAAGCATTCACAAGGTCACTACGGGAAAAGACGTAGTGGTTGCCGTTGTTGATACAGGCGTTGATCGAACTCACCCTGAACTCTCAGATCGAATTATGTATTCCTCAAGTTTTATAGATAATGATATTAGTAATTTTGACGCTGATGAGCATGGTACCGCTGTTGCAGGAATTATCGGATCAAAGGCTAATAATGAAGTTGGCATAGTGGGTGTTGCTCCAGAGGTTAAGCTGATGGTTCTAAAGGCATGTCAACAAGATGATAAAACACGGCGCGCTCATTGTGATAGTTATTCCCTTTTAAAAGCTTTAACACGCGTATTGGCGCTAGAGCCTGACATTCTCAATCTTAGTTTAGCGGGCCCCCCAGACCCATTAATCGCTCGTTTAATTGATGCGATACTTGGAAAGGGGGATAATTGTGGTCGCAGCTGTAGATAACCAAAACCCAGAGAAATCGTTTCCTGCTTCAATTTCCGGTGTCTTGGCAGTGAACTCAACGAATAGTTTACAAATTCCCGAGTTTGGTGTCGTGGCTCCTGGGCTTGAGATATTGACCACAATGCCAGGTGCTACTTATGTGTTTCGCTCAGGTAGCTATATGTTCACGGCTTATGTTTCTGGCTTAGCAGCTCTTATGAAAGAGCAAAATCCTGATATTACTAGACAAAAAATGCTCCAGTTAATATACCAATCAGCCAAGGGACCTATACATGCAACTGCTCTAGTTGATATTTGTCGTGCTATTAGTCGAGAGGGCAATGATCTTGATTGTAATTCAGAAGAGATGGCAGTAACAAAGGTGGGTCGTTAGCATTCTCTTTGACTAGTGCACGTCCAGAAATTGCGCTGGGCATAATAACGAGGTTTTAAGTTAGAGATGTCGCAGAGGGTGCTAGGTACTTCTTTCATCCGCTGCTGGCAATCCTCTGGGTTTCCCTTACTTGGTCAGAAGCCACAAGTGTCTTCTTCCACGCGCGGTGCTAACGCTTGATGCTCCCTCAAGAAGCACCTAGCACCCTCTACTCGTAACTGAGAGTTTTAAGATCAATGGCAGCGAACAGTTATCTTTGTAAGATCACGGACGAAAGATTTTTTGCCTATTTATACGACCACTAAGGCCTAGAATTCCTACTTCAGTATTCCAGTTTATAAAAATCCTTAAATGACTCCTGCACTTAATACGAGAAAACTTGTCCATCATTTACCCAAGGCACTTTGCGGACAATATCTGTTCAAATTAGCCAATCCTACTAAGTAGAGACGGAAATTGTGCAGGGCATAATAACAAGGTTTTAAGTGAGAGATGTCGCAGAAGATGCTAGGTTTTTAGAATTATAGGTTGTTCGACTACCAGAATTTCTAATACATTATTTTCTAAATTTAAAATGTAACTTTCCATTTTCAACTATAGTACTTTCGCCCATCTCAGAAAATATCCTTGATTCTATATCTGTATTATCAAGTTGATAACAAACATCCTCTTCTTCTAAAAGGCCGAGTAACTTTTCTTCAATTTCGTTGTGGTGAATATCGAGAAAATGTTGACGACTGTCACTTTTAATCTGCTCCATATTTTCTTTTGTATTGGTATTGGATAATGTATCAAAAATATTTACCGCGGCATCGATTGAAGATTTTAATATTTCTCTAAATACAGGGGGGACAAATTCTTCCGCTGATGATTGTGCTTGTTGCATTATTGTTAATTCATCATTGAGAATAGTTATCTTATCGAGGGCACCATTTTGAAGAACTATTTTTTTTGTCTCATTTTGATAATGGGGTTCGGCAGTCATGGCTGCAGTGAGTGCAGCTTCATACACTTGGTTGCCTAGCACCGCAATTTTTAGCTTGCAGGATAAACTTACATGAAAGCAAGCTGAGGCTTCAGGCATTGTAAGCAATGCAATTTCTACAATGAGTTTACCATCTCCAGTATTGTCACTGATTGAAAGGGTTATGGGAAGTTGATCATCAAGCAGGTCATTAAGTTCATCTGCAGACAGAGTAGATTCGGTAAGGCGACCCGTTTTAACGAGCAACTTGATAGCCAAATATCTCGCCTTGGTGCCGATCTTGTCGAAGATTGGATTGTCTAAAATAGACTTTTCAAACATGGCTTTGTGATCTCCCGATCTCTGCTGAAATATTTTCTCAGGTGCTTATCCTAATCCTGTTAATTATCTTTCACTTTTATATGACATTAACGCGCCATTAAATCGGAGAATTTATTGGCTTATTCTTTTGTAAACTTGGTAGACATAATCTATGTTTGATGAATAGTGTTGTTCTTTAACTAGTCTGTAGTTGTGATTAGGAAAATCTGGGAAGTATACATCCCCATCAACAATTGTCTTTATTGTCGTGATATGAACCAGGTCGGCATCAGGTAGACATTGACGATAAAGCTCTCCACCACCAACGACAAAAATAGGTTTTCCAATGTCCTTGGCAATTGTAATTGCTGCTTCAATTGAATGCGCTATTCGGCAATTCTCAACATTGAAATCCTGTTTCCTAGTGACGATGACCGTCGTACGGCCAGGCAATGGTCGGCCTATAGACTTAAAGGTAATCCTGCCCATGATCAGTGTGCCGCCTAGGGTTATTTCTTTGAAAAGTTTTTGCTCACCTTTAACTTTCCACGGAATTTCAGTTCCCTTACCAATGACGTTATTCTCAGATCTTGCAGCGACAATTTGCATTACATTTGCTCTACCGTTTCAATACCTAATAATTCTAAACCCTTATTCAGAGTATTCGCTGTAATATGTGATATCAATAGCCGACTTGTCTTTGTCGGCTCCGTGGCGATTAAAATGGGACAAGATTCGTAAAATGACATGAATAATCCAGATAGCTCATATAGATAATTACATAAAATATTTGCTTGGTAATCTTCAATCACAGCATTAATTGCTTCTTCGAACTGAAGTAGCTTTACACCTAACTGCATTTCAATATCTTCTTCAAGTATAATCTCACCTTCTAGTTTCGTAGGATCTATATCCGCCCGTCTAAAAATACTCTGGATTCTGGTGTAGGCATATTGAAGATAAGGTGCTGTGTTACCTTCGAACGATAGCATGGTGTTCCAATCAAATATGTAATCCGTACCACGGTTTTTTGACAATTCAGCATATTTTATCGCACCAACGCCAACAACTTCCGCGACACGAATTTTTTCTGGTACAGTAAGAGAAGGGTTTTTTTCACTCACCATATCAAGTGCTCTACTGATTGATTCCTCAATCACATCAGTAAGTTTTACCGCTGCTCCATCTCTGGTTTTAAAAGGTTTGCCATCATCCTTTAGGATAACGCCAAATGGTAAATGTCTAAACGATTGAGTGGCATCTAAATAGCCGGCAGCCTCTGCAACGGCAAAGACCTGACTCAGATGAAGTCGCTGTCTTGCATCAACAAAATATAAGGCTTCATTTGCCTTTAGTTGTTTGGTTCTAAATCGAACGGCTGCTAGATCACTAGCCATATAGGGATAACCACCATCAGATTTCTGAATTATCGCAGGTAAAACTTGACCGTTCTTTGCTTTAAACTGATCTAAGAATACACACTTAGCACCCGCAGAAACTTCAACAAGGTTCTTGTCTGCTAAATCGTTAACGACGACGCTTAACTCGGTATTGTAAGAGCTCTCGGCTTTAATATCGTCTCGAGTCAGTGTGATATTGAGGCGGTCATAAACAGCTTGGCAGTGATTAACAGATTCTGTAATGAATATTCGCCATAATTCCAAGCATCGTGAATCTCCACTTTGTAAGCGCACAACATATTCCCTTGCTCTGATGGCAAATGCTTCATCAGTTTTAAAAAGGGCACTGGCTTTTTGGTAAAAGATTTCGAGATCTTTTAATTCTGTTGAAGGTTGTTCTCCCGCCTCTTCTTGTTGATCTAGGTAGGCAAGTAAACTGCCAAATTGTGCTCCCCAATCACCAACGTGATTTGCTCTAATGACTCTGTGTCCGAGAAATTCAAGTGTTCTGGCCGCCGAGTCTCCAATGGCTGTACTTCTAAGGTGCCCAATGTGCATTTCCTTCGCAAGATTTGGCGCAGAGTAATCGATGACAATTGTTTTTGGGTCCTTGGTAGGGGTAATGAGTGTTTTGCCTTGATTGAGTTCAGAGAGACGATCTGCAACATAATCGTTACTTAGGTGGATGTTAATAAATCCAGGGCCAGCGATGTCAATTTGTCTGGCTTGAGGTAGCTTCAGCTCATCCACGATTTTTTTGGCAAGCTCGCGTGGGTTCGCCCCCATTTTTTTTGCTGCAGCCATGACGCCATTGGCTTGATAATGGCCAAATTCGGCTTTTTGAGATTGTTTTATCAGAGCAGGTGATTCTGCTGCGCTCACATGACTAAGTGCTTCGGAAATCTTCTGGTCTAATTCCAGCTTTATGTTCATTCAGTTTTGATCCTATTATTTAGTAAGCTCAATGGAAAATACTAAGTAATGCCTATGTGTATTGATGAGGATTAAAAGCAGGCTATCTTAGCCTAATTTAATGGTGTTGACGTATTAATTTGCGCCTCTTCAGAGCTGGAAATTATCATGTTAATAATATCTTCTTATTTAAAATAACATAGAAGAATGTTGACAGGATACTCTAATTATTCGATGCTTTTAACTTACTTCAGTAGGAATAAAGTTATGGTAAATAGTGTACGAAATACCGGCTTTCATCATGTCGCTTTTGCTTGTAAAGACTTAGAAGCAACGGTCAATTTTTATGAAAATTTACTAAACTTTCCCTTAGTGCATACAGAGATAGCGGGGCAGGCTGAAAACTTTATGCGCCATATATTTTTTGATTTGGGAGATGGTAGTAGTTTAGCTTTTTTCTATCTACACGGAGTTGGGGAGCCAGAAAATTACAAAACTGAAATTTCTACAGGATTGGATTTACCTATATGGGTTAATCATGTCGCCTTTGCTGCCGACGTCGAACGTTATGAGCAGGTTAAAGCGAGGATGATAAAAGCAGAAGTTGAGCCTATAATGGAGGTGGATCATGGTTGGTGCCAATCGATTTATTACGCTGACCCAAACGGTATCATGGTTGAATTTTGCCGAGATACTCCCGGATTTAAAGTGGACTCAAAGAAGGCAAAATCCTTACTAAATGCGCTTCCTGCTATGCCGTAGCATTCTATTTCAGGTGTAATCCGGAACTGAGGATAGAGTCGGAATCTCATCAAGTGTCTTTCGAATTCGTGATTTCAGCAATTCGTTGTGATAGGGCTTCTGAATAAATTCTAGTTTATTCTCGTGAATAAACTTTGTATGTAATCCTTCACTTGAATAGCCACTGGTGAAGATAACTTTGACATTTGAGTTGATCTCTCTCATTCGTTTATAAACCTCTTGGCCTCCCATTCGAGGCATCACGACATCCATGATAACCAAGTCGATATCTTTTTGATTAAAATGGAAGTACTCCAGTGCGGCTAGTCCATCAATGGCAGTTTGCACTTTGTATCCTATACTCTCAAGAAGGGTGCAGACGAGTTCTCGCACTTGTACATTATCATCAACAACTAAAATAGACTCTGATCCAGACATATCGTTACTGGCTTCACGTGCGAGTGGCGCTCCTAGTTCCCTATCTGAGCAAGGTAGATAAAAACTAAAAACAGAACCTTTGCCTAATTCGCTCTCGATCTGAATAAGGCCATTATGCTTACTTATAATACCGTGGACAACTGTCAAACCTAAGCCAGTACCCGAACCCTCCGGTTTTGTAGTAAACAAAGGCTCAAATATCTTATTTCTCGTCCTCATTGACATGCCCTGTCCCGTATCGCTGATAGTAACAATGTTATAGTTTCCAACAGCTAGAGAGTTAGCACAAAGGAGTGATTCGTCTAGCATCACTTGTCGATTGGTGATGTTTAACTTTCCGCCCTTTGGCATTGCGTCTCCAGCATTAACAATCAAATTGATAATTACTTGTTCCAATTGAGTGCTATCGATAAGCACATTTAGTTTGGAGATCTCGATATCAAATGTGACATCTATGTTCGTTGGCAATAAGCGTTGGATCATTGGCTGTAAGCTTTCTAATAGCGCTGGAAGGTTGGAAACGGTTGGCTCTTGAACTTGCTTGCGACTAAATGCTAACAATTTTTTTGTCATTAAGGCGGCGCTTTTTCCGGCTCTTTTAATTTCTGAAAAATAGTGCCTGATGTCTGTTTCATTGTTGTTCTTATTGATACCTAATTCTGCATATCCGTTAATGGCGACAAGCAGGTTATTAAAATCATGGGCAATGCCTGCCGTTAATTTACCGATAGATTCAAGCTTTTGAGAGGCAAGTAGCTGAGTTTCTAATTTCTTTCTCTCCTCGTCATGTCGTTTACCTTGTCCGATGTCTCTGGATATTCCTGTATAGAAGGATTGATTATTTTTTTCATGTTTTGCAAATGAGATTTCCAGTGAAAGGTGATCGTTGTTTTTGGTTAGCCCAGCAAGTTGGATATTAGTTTCAATGAGCTGGTCTATTTCGAGGGGTGATGCCCTAAATATGTCGGGAATGATGAGTTTTATTGGCAGGCCCACTAGATCATCTAGAGAGTAGTCAAAGGTTTGCGCAGCTGAAGGGTTTGCGAAAGTAATCCTTCCGTTTTCATCAAAAGTAATGATGGCATCCTGAGCCGTGTTGGTAATAAGACGGTATTTTTTCTCACTGCGGGTGAGTAGTTCCTCCATTGACTTACGTTCGGAAATATCTCTGGTGACACCTATAATTTTGATGGGTATGTCATGAATATTAAACTCGATTTTCGCTTTTACTTCTGCGCAGATCGTCGAATTGTTTTTTCGAACGAGCTGAGCTTCAAAAACATACTCGTCCTTTATGGCTTCCTTCCCTGACAAGGCCATTTTTAATCCGTCGTTAATTAAGTCGATAGATTGGTTAGTAAAGAACTTATTGATAGGTTTATTTATGCTGTCGTCTATCTTATGGCCAGTCAGTTTTTCGAATGAAGGGCTTATATATAGTAGGTTTAACTGCAAATCGGTTGTCCAAATAACATCGGCAATATTATTTGACAGTAATTCATATCGAGTATTGGCTGAAGTAACCCTGTCCTGACTCGCTTCAAGCATTTTATTTGCTAGGAAGAGTTGTCGATATTTTTCTTGTAGCGCATTGTAATTTTGATTTAGTTCTAATGCCGCGACTTTCCGGTTTTTATATTGCCCGTAGAGCTGTTTGAGAGACCTAGAAAAACCAAATATTTTTTCATGATAAACAGTAAAATCTGCTCCTTTCTTTGTATGTTCTATTTCAACTGATGCCGATTGTTGTCCCAATACTTCAGGCAATCCCATCAATTGACCAGCTAATATTAAGTGAAAGGATCGAGAAGCAAAGAGCTCATTTTTCATGCGCAATTGGACAACAAAATGACTCTTTTTTGTTTCACTTATATTAAGATCACAAGGGTATAGTTTTGCCATGAATCCTGTCGGTCCGAAAACAGATGAATATTGATCAGGTACCGAATGATTCAGGGTGCTAACAATCTTGTAATGTCGTAAGTTTCCGTTGTTCCATGAACGCCGTCCTGCTTCACGCATTTCTACGTCGGAAAGATACTGAAGTAGGTTGTCGTTGAGTACAGCAAATTTTTGCCAGTCAATAAAGTTTGAAGGATCTGATAAATATTCTTTCGAGTATTCCACGTTTCGTAATATGCTAGGGCTGTCTAGTTTCTTTTCATCACAAAGGTCAAAATACCAAGCGATATTTCGGCATGAAACATTGGCGCTTGTTCGGCGTTTATCCTGCTTTTCCATGAGGTTATTCTGCTAGAATATACTGTTTGCATTGTTCTTCATACTAGGCAGTTAAAAATTGAGCGTCAAGATATAGTGTGAGGAGAAGAAAAACAGTGCATATATATCCCGAAAATGATCATAAAATGATCACAATAACCAATGTTAAGATGTCGCGAAATCTGGTTGTTCGAAAAATATACAAAATGGCGAATGTCTAGCTAGTTCCCGTCCAGAAATAGGTGAATTTGTCTGGGTGTTGCAAAACTATGAATAAGTTAGGTGGAATATTCAGGCACTTACAAGGGAAGTAGCACCGACATTTTTGATTTCTGGATGTACACTAGCTAGTTCCCGTCCAGAAATAGGTGAATTTGTCTGGGTGTTGCAAAACTATGAATAAGTTAGGTGGCATATTCAGGCTCTTACAAGGGAAGTAGCACAGCAGAAGTTAGTTTATGGATGCTCGCTAGCTAAAGTTGATCCACTATTTTTTGATGAAGTCCGCCAAAACCACTATTGCTCATTATAACAAGGTGTTTTACCAACCCACTTTGAATGTTTTCAACGGCAACTTTGGCAAGTGTATCTATGGAATCAATAATTCTGCTGTTTTGTTCTCTAAGCTTACCGTGCATATCCCACGATATTTTCTTAGTCTGAAACCACAATATCTCGTCGGCTTGCTGGACAGCACCTTTTAGTGTTGATTCGTGTGTGCCTAAGCGCATGGTATGTGAACCTAGTTCTATGATCACCATTATGTAATCGTCACCCACTTTTTTTCTTAGCCCGTCTAAAGTTGTGCTTATGGCTGTTGGGTGGTGGGCGAAATCGTCGTAAATGACTACGGATTCAGAATTGTATATGCACTCCATCCTTCGCTTTACACCCTTAAACTTAGATAGAGCAGCACAAGAAATCTCAGGTGTGACCCCAACATGCCGAGCAGCAGCAATTGCTGATAAAGCGTTGTCCATATTGTGTTTACCGGAAAGGGACCAGGAAACTTGGCTGGCTGATTGGCTGTTTAGCGAAACCGTAAATTCACTGAAGTCATCCGTACTGCTTTCGCCATAAAGGTTGCCGGATTTTCCAATAGGAAAGTGCTCCGACCAAGATCCTTTTTCTAGGACGGTATTGATATTTTTGTTGTCTTTGGGATAGATTACCAAGCCGTTTTTTGGGACAGTTCGAAGGAGTAGATGAAACTGATTTTGAATTGCTTCAAGGTCAGGGAATATATCAGCGTGATCATATTCTAAGTTGTTAAGAATTAATGTCTTTGGGTGATAGTGAAGAAATTTCGATCTCCTGTCGAAATAGGACGTATCATACTCATCGGCTTCTATGACAAAAAAAGGCGTTTCGCCAAGCCTTGCTGATTCACCAAAATTTGAAGGAATGCCTCCTACCAGGTAACCTGGTTTTAGTCCTGCATACTCAAGAATCCATGCTAGCATGCTGGTAGTTGTCGTTTTGCCGTGAGTACCCGCTACTGCTAATACCCATTTGTCTTGTAGTAGGTATCTACCCAACCACTCTGCACCTGAAGTGTAGGGAATATTCTTTTCTAGTACATACTCTACTGCTATGTTTCCCCTCGGTAAATTTGCGTTTCCGATCATGACTAAATCAACGTCAGACGGAATATGGTTTGGGCTATATGGAGAGGATACCTTGATGCCTTGTTGGCTAAGTTGATCGCTCATCGGAGGATAGATATTTTCATCGCTGCCCGTAATTTTGTTGCCCTGTTTATGAGCAAGCAAGGCAATACTACCCATTAAAGTACCGCAAATACCTAGTATGTGAATGTGCAATAAAACCTCAAACTAATCTTGAATTGGATAGAACTCGGGTAGGAGTGATTTTGTGGCAATAAGTACAAGAAGCTCAATAATGAGTGCAAACATGACGCCTTGAATCATACTGATGTTGGCCGACTTATTAAAGATAAAGCCAACGATACCTAACCACCAAAAGAATATGACAATTGTGATCGCTTCTAAAAAGTCAGCTAACAGACCTTCTGCCATATTTATCAGGAAAATATTGAGTGGAAAGATCATCGCTGTCAGTAAAACATTTGTTGCCATCAAGGCAGCGTATGTACTCAAAAATCGGGATCGAACATTCTTAAATGTCAGGATCCCAAATAACAAGGCAGCCCCGACGATCAATTCGATAAGGATCGCGCTCACGTTGCTTATAATGCTTAGGTCTGGTTTTATCGTGTATAAGGTAAGAGTTGATAATAGAGTGTAAGCAAGCAACAGTGCAGCGGTAAGAGTACTACTTGATGGTATGTTTTCTGGGCTGGCTCTCAAGAGGCATATCTGCCAAAAATATCTAAAAATGATCCACATTGTTGTTCCATCTTCCTTTGAGAACTGCTTCAATTTTATCTACCAGAAGTTTACATGACTTAGATCAAGGCTGCTGAAGATCATTCTGGATAAAGCAATTTCCTTTGAATTAATGAATACCTATTACCATTATTTTTTTAAGTTTTATTTTTGGCTTAGCAGATAAGTCTTTTTCGATGGGAATACCTTAGGGTCATTTCAAACAACTCTTATGAAATAGCCTGTGTTGGCGTGCCTGAAAGATATATCAGATGACTTTTCTTTAGGTCGCCTGTGCCAGGGGCGATAACGCAGTGGGTTTAGTCCCTTGTACTGCGCTCCTCGGTGTGGCCTTTATTGAATTGGGTATGGGCTTAAGCACTCGTCGCTAAAGATGCTCAATCAGACTCAGTCGGGCAATCCCAACACACGCTTAGAAATAATATTCATCTGCACCTCATTAGTACCGCCATAAATGGTTACGGCTCGGGTGCTTAACCAATTTTTTGTGGTCTCAAGCTCGAATTCTGAAAATCCATCCTGTTCCCATCCAAGGCCTTGGGAGCCCATAAGAGTGGATTTTAACTCTGTTCCTGTTCGTGCCAAATTTGCACCCACAAGTTTAAAGATGGAAGTAGTCGCGCCAGGTGTTTTTCCTGATAGGCTCTCTTGCTGTACTCGACTGGCGGTGAGATGGAAGGCGCGTTCAAGCATTGAATGATTTAAGACTTCCTCCCTAGCACTTGGATCCTTGATCATGCCGTTGGATTCGCCATAGTAGGTCTTTGCAAGTTCGGCATAGTCATTGCGTTTACTGAGTTTCTTTTTCTTGCCTCCAGCGCCGGATAAGCCGCCGATACCAGATCGTTCGAATTGTAGTAGTCGTTTTGCGACAGTCCATCCTTTATTTAATTCGCCTATAAGGTCTTCTCTTTTTGCGATGGCATCATCGAAGAATGTTTCGCAAAACGGGGAAGAACCAGAAATCATTTGGATAGGCTTAATCGTCACGCCATCTTGATGCATATCGAGTAAAACAAAACTAATGCCATCATGTTTTGAGGCGTTTGGATCAGTTCGAACAATGGCAAACATCCAATCTGCATATTGGGCACCAGATGTCCAAATCTTTTGTCCGTTAATGACGAAATTATCCCCATCTACAATCGCTTTTGATTGCACGTTTGCGAGATCTGATCCTGCTCCGGGTTCGCTGTAACCTTGGCACCAGCGAATTTCGCCGCTCACAATTTTAGGAATATGTCGTTGTTTCTGCGCTTCTGTACCAATTTCTAATAAAGTCGGCCCAATCATAGAAAGGCCCATTCCTGTGGAGGCGGCTACTGCTTTGATTCGTCCCATCTCTTGGGCGAGTACTTGTGCTTCTTCTCGACTTAGTCCGCCACCTGTATACTCTTTTGGCCACATTGGCGCTGTCCAGCCTCTATCTGCCATTGCCTTTAGCCAGCTCTTGGCATCATTAGAATTATAGACTTCATGGGCATCTTCCCAATGAAAAGACAGATTGCGCATTGATTGAGGGCAGTTTACTTCAAGCCAGTCGCGCGTTTCCTGTCTAAATGTATCTATATCTGGCATTAAAATCTCTCCTGATTGGGTTGCTTAGGCTGTTAGGGTAAATCAGATATAGGCTTAGTCTAATGTATGCCCACAACTACGGCAACGGAGGGTGTATCTATATTAAGAAGATGAATCCAGACCCATTAGTTTGAATCTTTTTGACGATTTCAGTGATATTTGGATCTAAGAGAAAGTCTATGTCAAGTGCTGGCCAGAGTTCCCAATGAGTAATATTTTTGTTGAGATGGGTGTGAGTCCTAAAGGCCTTGTCACTGATTCGGTTCCTGAGTTTGCCGCATCTGCCTCTTTGACAATATAGTTAAAATCACTAGTTTTAATCAATTGACAAGCGTTTCACATGGTTTTAGCGTGACTAATATTCAATTTTAGTTGGGCGCTAAGTTGTTTTGTAAAAGTTTCGCTCCGGTTGATTGGCAATATTTGCAAGAAGAAGTCTTTTATGCTCAAGTATTTCAAGCTCTTTGCCGTATGCAGACAGGATTTTTGGTTTTGTAAGCGTGTCAGAACGCGATAAATGTGAGATTGTAACTTGCTAATCTTGCTCGATAAAATTTCAACTTGATGGTATGGAATTTCGCATATAGATGAAGTTTCAAGTGCGCCAGATTTTACCGCATAGAGTGAAATAAACTTATCACCGTTATTAAATATATGATTATTTTTATGTAGTGGTTCCGCGCGCTTAATTTCTGCATCTACGATATCCATTTCCGAATCTAAAAGGGGTTTTGAAATGCAGCGTTCGCTCAAGCTGCATTCTTGGCATGTAACTGCAAATTTACCCTTCATAAAAAACGGGTGACCGGTTGTCTAGGATACAAGTCACCTCTGGTACCTTGGGGCTATAGTCTGTAAAATTGCGCTTTTAGTAACGAAAGACAGTGAAAATTATGCCTCAAACTAATAAAGCCTTGATCATTTGGCTTTTCATAGTCTGCATCACAGTTTTTTGCATGATAGTGGTGGGTGGCGTTACTCGTCTAACCGATAGCGGTCTATCAATGGTGGAGTGGAGACCTCTGATTGGCATAATTCCTCCTCTCGGTGAAGCAGAATGGCAAGCCGTATTTTCGGCCTACCAAAACTACCCTCAATATCAAACCGTAAATCAAACTATGGATCTTGAGGCATTTAAGCGCATTTTCTATTGGGAATATGGCCACCGTGTTTTGGGCAGGCTGATTGGAATTATATTCTTTGTCCCTTTTATTCTATTCTTGGCGCTTAAAAAGATCCCCAAATACATGACCATTAAGTTGTGGATTGGATTGTTTCTAGGAGGGCTTCAGGGCCTAATGGGATGGTATATGGTGAAGAGTGGCTTAGTGGATATACCACGAGTAAGTCATTACAGACTTGCAGCCCATCTAATCCTTGCATTGATCATCTTGTGCTATTTAACCTGGCTCATTTTAGATTTACTGCAACAAAAACGTTTTGAGCCGGTACCACTTTGGTATCAAAAACTCGCAAAATTAACCTTTCTACTGGTTTTTATTCAGATTCTATATGGTGCATTTGTTGCGGGGAGTAGGGCTGGGTATGGATACAATACCTTCCCATTAATGAACGGTGAGTTCATGCCTCAAGCTTTGTGGCAACTTTCTCCGTTTTGGCTTAACTGGTTTGAAAATAATGCAACCTTGCAATTCGTACATCGTTGGCTTGGCGCCGGTGTGCTTGCTCTTTCAATTGTTTTAGGTAGCTACTCATTTCTTTCAAAAGATACTCGTTTTAGAACTTTGGGTATGGTTTTTATGTTCACGGTGCTTGGTCAGTTTATTTTGGGTGTACTGACATTAATCCATATAGTGCCAATTGGTCTTGCAAGCTTTCACCAAGCTGGGGCTTGTTTTGTCTTAATATCCTTGCTGTGTCTGATCTATTTTTCTAGATCATCAGAGACAGCTGGATGAAAGTTTGTTTAGGACAAATTAATACTACTCCAGGAGATTTTGACGGAAACCTTGCTGCGATAAAACGAGGAATTGATGTTGCTATTGAAGGCGACAGTGATGTCATCGTATTTCCTGAGTTGAGCATTCCTGGATATTTAAGCCAAGACCTTATTTATCACTCGGGATTTGTTGATCGAAACCTGAAAATTTTAGATGATATTGTTAAATATACTTTGAAGGGTGATTCGAAACTTCATGTTGTTGTTGGTTATATCGAAAGAAATTCAGGTGCGGGTAAACCTTTCTTGAATATGGCTGCGGTAATTAATAATGGCGAGGTTCTTGGCACTTACCAAAAGCAGTTATTACCTTTTTATGATGTCTTTGACGAACTAAGGTATTTTGAACCTGGGATTAATTTGCTAGTACTAGATATCGCGGGAAAGAAAGTTGGCGTAGCCATTTGCGAAGATCTTTGGAATGACAAAGGTTCTGACAGCTACACTTATGTAGATAATCCTTTGTACCAATATCGAAGTGCAGGTGTCGAAGTAATTTTATCCCTTAATAGTTCGCCCTATGTTCATGAAAAGCCTTGGCAGAGACTTAGTCTCATTTCACCTAGTACCGTCGATGGTTTATCCATTGTTTATGTTAACCAACGTGGTGGACAAGATGAGTTGGTTTTCGATGGCCAAAGTTTTGTTGTATCCTGTGGAAACTTGTTGCATCAGTCTTGTGAAATTAATAAGGATAGTTTTGATATCGTTGATTTAGATACCGACTCGGTCAATTTATGCGAAGTTTATCATCCGGATAAGAGACACATAATTGCAGAGAAATCAGCATCGCTTTTTGATCTCTTGGTTCTGTGCTTAAGAGATTATGTAGTAAAATCTGGTTTTAAGTCTCTGGTATTAGCCTCAAGTGGAGGTGTTGATAGCGCACTAGTGTGTAAGCTTGCATGTGCAGCAATAGGGCCGAAAAATGTACATGCTGTTAGGATGCCATCTATCTATAGCAGTGGTCATGCGAAATCAGATGCTATCGCCCTGCATCAAAATTTGGGGTGTTGGGATTATGAGGTAGAGATTGACCATCAACCTGTACTGGATATGTTGAACGTAAGTTACGCCAAATATAATAGCGACCAAAGCAACTTGGTTACTCAAAAAATGCAGGAAGGTTATTCTGAAGTAGCGGATGAGAATATACAGGCTAGAATGAGAGACTTGTACTTGATGCACTTTAGTAATGCGTTTGGCGCGATGCCTTTATCTACAGGCAATAAAACCGAATCTGCTTGTGGTTATTATACTCATTTCGATATGAACTTTAGCTTTGCGCCCATTAAGGATCTTTACAAGTATCAGGTTGTGGAGCTTGCTATGGCCTGTCCAGAAATACCCCATAATATCTGGCAAAAACCCCCTAGTGCTGAGCTTGCGCCTGGCCAAACTGATGAAGAAAGTTTACTTCCTTACGCAATTTTGGACCCAATTGTTTGCGCCTATGTCGAAGACTATGTCAGTACCTTTGAAGAATTAAAATACTGGTATCAGTCTAAAGAGGTGCTCACAATTTCGATGGACCTAAGCGTGTTCGAAAGCTGGTTGGACAAAGCTGAGGCCGAGATGGATTTTCATCGCATCGTTAGCCTCATTGGTCGGATGGAATACAAGCGGCGTCAGACTTGCCCCGGCACCAAAGTATCAAAAGTCGCATTCGGTATTGGTCGTAGAATACCGATTGTCGAACGGTGGTCGTAGCTTGTTATTGAGAGCTTGTTATTGAGAGCTTGTTATTGAGAGTTTGTTATTAAGCTCGTCACTTACAAAGTGCCTCCTACTACGATAGAAAGTGGTTTGGGAAGATCTGCTTTCGGAATGGTGATATTCAATACGCCTAAATCAGATGTAGCCGTGATGTTTTCACCTGCCACAGAATCCGGTAGTGTGAATTGTCGAACAAAGCTACCAGATGCACGTTCTTGTCGCATAGAATTAAATCCTTCTGTTGATGAAATGAGTCGATCCCCCTTAATTGTTAGTATGCTTTTGTCCAGAGTAATGTCAATTTCATTGTCCTTGACGCCGGGTAACTCAACTATTACGTGAAATGCTTTTTCGGATTCCTGAATATCGACTGGCGGTGTCCATTTACCTATAGAAGCTTGTGCCTTGGAATTAGGGTTAGGCGTCTTACGATAATCAATGACGTGATCTAAATAGCGTATTTGGCTCATGATATTTCTCCTGTTAATTATTGCTTAACCCATTTGTAAGATCGATTAGTAATTATTCAAGTGTTCCGATTAGATATTTATCAATCATATTACGATTGAATTGATCCTAATCAAGATCAGGTCACATAGGAGGACATGCTTAGATACTAGGGAGTCAAAATAATGTAAGGAGGATAGAAAATGTATCAAAAAATGCTGATAGCCCTAGATTTACATGATGATAACGATCAGATAATGAAAAGGCGCGTTGTCTAGCGGTAGATAACAGTGCAGAGATCACACTCTTCCGTGTCAATGAACCATTAGTCATGGCTTATGGAGATTAAATCGTATCGTTGAATTCTGCTATTCGGAAAGATGCAATGGTAAAGATGAACTAGGTTGCCGATAAACTTGATATAAAAGGAGAGCATGGGTTAGTTCGTAGCGGAAATCCTGCGGGTGAATTTCATGATGTTGTGGTCACTCAAGGTATCGACTTAATTGTAATGGGAACACATGGCCAATCAGGATTACAACTTCTTTTGGGATCTACGGCCAGTAGAGTATGACACGGTGTTTCTTGTGATGTACTGGCAGTACTTATTAAGGATAAGAGCGATAGTACCAAATAGTATGTAAAGTATTAAGGCCCCAACTTTGATACTAGGCCAGTCACTCTGTGCAGGAAATTGCTCAATGATGAAAGTTAGGGTGATCGCCGCAATCAATAAAATACATATCGATTATGTGAGGAAACATACGAATCATAGCATGTTGAAGTAGAGCATTCTGGCTGAGCATCCATTCGTAGGTATTTATGTTGAATGGCCGTTCTCAGGACATAAGTACATAAGGCAGTCGTTACTTGCGATGTAGGCATCAGTTGTTGCCATAAAAATGGTCATAGGCACTCGAGTTGTAATAAACCCATTCTGTTCCAAGAATAGGTCAGGGCATATGTCAATTCCATCTATTGTTTTCACGAAAAGATCCTTTGTACCATTCTTTCCTGCCCATCCAATTGTTGTATCAGCCTTGAGAGACGAAAAGTTCATCTGGTCAATGGTATTATAAATTGTGATATCTGCTTCATTTTGAACGGAAGCTGAGTAGTGAAGATTGGCTGATTGATTAATCTCTAGTCGTAATGGTTTCTCCAATAATTGGACCTGACTGATTGCTGTATTAAATAGTGAATCAGAGCTGACAAAAGTGTGAAGCGTATCAAGTGCCAAAGTGTCAGCCTTTGGATCTAAGAAACCACCAAATTCTATCGTGACAACGGGGCAACTAAAATTTTGTTCGATTAAGGTACCAAGCTCTTGATCAAGAACGACTAGTTTTTTTGTAAATAGTTGGCTTAGCTGTAGAACTGCTTTCCTGGAAGATACAGCCACGGCGAATGCGTCACTGTGGGCAGAGGTATTATGGGTATCAACAATCGCCTCCGGGTCATATTCTCGAAGTGTATCTGTTATCTTAATAGCGAGTCGTTCTTGCGCACTGTAAAGTGTGTCGTTGAGACTATTTGAAGACCCCTTAGGAAGATTTTTGGGAAAGCAGCGGTTAAAATCTGCCTCATCAGGCAGATAGCGATGTGAGAAATAAGGTCGTAGTTGTGCAGCATTGACTGAAACAATAAAAATACCCAAGTTAGTTGCTGGTATGATTTTATCTTGTAAGAGGCGATGGATTGCCTTTAAACCAGAAGGTTCATTTCCATGTAACAGTGTGACGATGGCGCGTTGGCGTGAGTTGTCTTTGCCTTCGATGGTTATCCATGTAGGCCCTTTTAGAATGTTGATAAATTCTACATGATTATTTCCTACTTCATGTGGTTTGGGCATGTGCCAATGTCGAAATGTATTTGGAGTACTTTGCATCTAATGGACTGTATTGTAGGGGTATAGAAGCGTTATTATACCTTAATCAGACTGACTCTAGCAGTCAGTCTGTATTTTTCAAGCAGGTTGCTACACTGTAATTCCATCAACAGTTGAATTAAGGAGAGACTGAATACATGAATATTCGAGAACCAGCCTTTAGTCTTGGCGTTGAAGAAGAATATTTGTTGGTTGATATAGAAACTCGGGACCTCGTATCGGATCCTCACCCGAATTTGATGAAAGAATGTGTAGCCAAGTGTGGTGATCAGGTAAGCTCTGAGCTTATGCGCTCGCAGATTGAAGTCGGCACAAAGGTTTGTGGAAATGTTAATGAAGCATCTGAAGAACTGAAGTCACTTAGAAGGATCATTAAAGAGGTTTCGGGGAAACATGGTTATGCCCCTATCGCTGTTTCCACACACCCATTTGCCAAATGGATGACACAAAAGCAAACCGATAAGGATCGCTACATAGATTTAACAAGGGAGATGCAGGCTGCCGCGAGAAGATTGTTAATTTGTGGTATGCATGTTCATGTTGGGATTGAAGATCAAGAATTGAGAATTGATCTAATGAGTCAACTTTCGTATTTCTTACCTCATCTTTTAGCGCTCTCCTGTTCTTCTCCCTTTTGGGAAGGAGAAAATACGGGTCTAAAATCCTATCGACTTACTGTATTTGACGGTTTACCTCGGACAGGCTTGCCTGAGGAGTTCGCAAGTTTTGGAGAATACGAGAGGCACGTAGATATTTTGATTGGTGCTGGACTGATGAAGGATGCCAGTCGGATTTGGTGGGATTTGAGACCAAGTGCGAGATTTCCAACTCTCGAAACGCGGATCATGGATGTATGTACGAACGTAGATCATGCAGCTAGCATGGTCGCTTTAACCGTTTGTTTATTAAGGATGTTGTATCGCTTACGTCGCGATAATCAACGTTGGCGGGTTTACGCGAGGATGTTGGTAAACGAAAATCGTTGGAGAGCAATGAGATATTCAGTCGATGAGGGCATGATAGATTTCGCGAGAGGTGAAATTGTACCATTTGATGAACTGCTACATGAGTTGATGGATTTCGTTGCAGAAGATGCTAAGGCACTAGGCTGTGAAGCTGAATTAAATCGTTTGCCGCTAATATTATCTCAAGGTACAAGTGCCCATCGGCAGATATCTGTTTTTGATAAATGTGTGGCGTCTGGAATGAGTAAAGATGATGCTTTAACAAAGGTTGTCGATTGGCTAATTGAAGAGACTGGACAAGGGCTTTAGCGTATTCATTGTGGATTTCATTTTGTTGAAACCATTAAACCTTAGGAAGTAAAGTGGCAAATATATTTTATGCACAATCAGGCGGTGTCACCGCTGTTATTAACGCCAGTGCCTGCGGTGTCATTGAAACTGCACGGGCACATCGATCTCTTGGAAAGGTGTATGCAGGAAAGAATGGCATTATTGGCGCTTTGCGGGAAGAGTTAATCGATACCTCTCGTGAAAGTAAGAGCGCAATTGCAGCATTGCGGCACACGCCAGCCGGCGCCTTTGGCTCCTGTCGATTTAAGCTTAAATCATTTGATGAAAGCGAAGCGGAATATCTACGTTTGATAGAGGTGTTTAAAGCCCATGATATAGGTTATTTTTTCTATAATGGTGGCGGGGATTCTCAAGATACCGCTAATAAGGTGAGTGAAATTAGTGCGAGTATGGGATACCCGATAACCTGCATTGGTATTCCGAAAACAGTTGATAATGATCTCCCCTTTACGGATTGTTGTCCGGGCTTTGGTTCTGTCGCCAAGTATGTTGCAGTATCTACGCGAGAGGCCGGCCTTGACGTAGCTTCTATGGCAGAATCATCAACCAAGATTTTCGTATTAGAAGTCATGGGTCGTCATGCAGGTTGGATTGCAGGCGCGGCCGGCTTAGCAAAAGATGAGAAAAATGATCCTCCGCATATTATTTTGTTTCCAGAAATAGATTTTGATAAACAAGATTTTCTAAAAAAAGTCAGAACGACAGTGAAGAAGGTGGGGTACTGCGTCATTGTTGCATCTGAAGGCGCTCACTACGCAGATGGGCGGTTTGTCGCAGATGCAGGGTTAAAGGATGCGTTCGGCCATACACAATTGGGCGGTGTCGCACCTGCGCTTGTTGAGATGATTAAAGCCGAACATGGTTTTAAGTGTCACTGGGCGGTTGCTGACTATTTACAGCGTGCTGCAAGGCACCTTGCGTCGAAGACCGATGTTGAACAAGCGTATGCGATGGGAAAGGCAGCTGTAGACTTTGCGGTGGCTGGAAAAAATGCGGTGATGCCCACTATTGTTCGTGCTAATACAAAAAAATATCGCTGGAGTGTTGGTGAGGCACCTTTATCCAAAGTTGCCAATGTCGAGAAAATGATGCCGCGCAATTACATTACTCGAGATGGATATGGTATTACAAAAAAAGGGCGGGAATACCTAGCACCACTTATTGTTGGTGAAGATTACCCGCCCTATAAAAATGGCCTACCGCAATATGTGAAATTGAAGAATATTTTATTGAAGAAAAAATTGAAAACATTTAGCTAAAAATAATTGTGCAACGTTAATCAAGTGCTCACTAGCTACTTCCCTTGTAAGTGCCTGAATATTTTACCTAACTTATTTATAGTTTCTTAACTTTCATCTAAAACACCTATTTCTGGACGGGAACTAGCTAGGTAATTGCTTTCAAAAAACTATCGATTATTTGCTTGTTCGATTGCCAGTTCGCCCCAACCGACCAATGATTTTCCTATGAAGACGAGGGGGGTTGTCTCGTCTCGGCTAGTCTCTCCATCACTTTCACGGTGTTGGGTCCTGTAATAGATGACGTTAAACACTTCCCCATCTCGTTGGAATGAATCGCTAAAATCTGGCGTGCCGAGATCCGCTTCGACTACGTTCATGGATGTGCCAAGATCTAAGCCATTTATATACCTAAGATTTTTTTCTTGACGGTGTTCCCATCCATCTTCGCCATCATCATATCCATCGTTGCCGATAGCCACAACGCAGCCAGCTAGGGTAGAAAGCAGTAGTATAAAACTGCTTATTTTTAGTATTTGTGTCATATCTCATTCCAGTCGATAAGTGTTAATAGAAATTTAAATAATACTGTCGGTATCTATTGTTACTATTGTTCTAGAAAGCAATGGAGCAATCATTATGCCAAACTTGTAATGCCCGCCAACGCTGGGTCTTAGCATTTTGGTACTTTACAACTCAGGCAGAATGATCAATTAGTGGTGAGCTAGACTGTTTTATTTCTATATTTTCTGGCAATCCAATAATCTGCGCTGATGTATTTACCACCACCGAGGAAAAATAAAGCGAGCAACATGATAAAGTAAGTTGCAGCAAACTCTATTCCATTATTAAGCACAACAATTGATCCGTTTTCGCTTAGCCAACTATAATCACCATGCTCTTGTAGGATAGCTTTAGCTTTATCTAGGCGGTCAATAGCTTCAACAGTTCTTTCTGTGGCGAATGGACCGCCCCCTGCTGCTATCGCCAACCAACCGTTCTGTATGTGTACAGTAAATATTGCGACCAACATGGTTATCATAAGCGGAATGGTAATCCATCTTGTTGCAAAGCCCACTAATAGGAGAACTGCGCCACCTAGCTCAGCTACAACAGCACAAAAAGCCAATACATAAGGGAAAGGAAGTCCTAGTCCCCAGTCCGGATTACCAAACCAGCCGGCGGTATCTTCAAAGCTATTGAATTTTTGTATGCCTGCCATATAGAAAATGGGAATGAGGTACAAGCGAAGGAGTAAAGGAGCTATAAAGTCTAGTTTTTTGCCTATTTCCAGAAGGCTTTGAAACTTATTGGAGAGTTGAATCATGATTATTTGTTATCCTTATTGTCGTAAAGCGTCTTGTATGAAATTCTAGTAATACATTCTAGTAATACATTCTAGTAATACATTCTAGTAATAAAGAGAACAAGACAGTTGAATTCCGCTTACTGTCATTAACCTAAGATTAGAGACCGTATAAAATTACTCTGCATCATCAATAGACACACATCGGATAGGATTGTTACAAGAATGAATGGAGGCTTAGTAAAAAATTTGTTCCTGGTTAAATTGTTTGATCAAACTTAGACCGGCATTTACAAATGTATCAACATCACTTTGCTTAAATTCAAGGGCTTTATTCCTCAACCAATCAACAACATTAATGCCGTCTTCATTTTTCATGGCGCTCAGAAGCTCATAGGCTAGTGGTTGCAATTCGAAAAAACGAACACCGTCATCTTTGTCACGAAAAACGAGGAGATAAGTTATTTGCTCATGTTCCTCCCAACCATCTTGGATTTGATGGACTGGATATTGATAAGCTACAGGAACAGCTAGCTCACTCAAATGTAGCGTCTGAGTGTTTAAATAAGTTTCATCCAGGGACTTTTCAGGTAGCTCTGATTCTGAAATAAATAGACCAAGCTCTAACCATTCATAATGCGCTAGAGAAATAAAGTAGCTGGGCGTCTCATTTGCACCCTGTCTGCTAAGAAGAAATTGTAGGAATTCTTCTGCAACCTTTGTGAAATAAGGCGTTTCTGCTCGGTAGGTAATAAAGAATTCGCGGATTAAATTCTCCCACTCTTCTTCTGTAGACATCGAGTAAATAACGGGAAAAAATTCACTAATCAGCGAAGCAATGTTGTGAAAAATTAAATTTGAGTAAATCTCCATTCGCCTTGGATCAAGCCCGTCAGGCACGGGAACAAGATCTGGATTTCTTAAGTGACCAGTAAAACTATTCTGTAGTTGAAATAACTCTGAATCAGCTGTTAGTTGCGTGAGCTTTGTCACTATTGTCTGTTACGCCTAATTGAGGAGGGGTTGGGTTGAAAGCTTGTTTTGCGTCGCCTTAATGTGAACAATTTCCTTCAGCAAGATTTCTATAGGTGGAATGTTGAAATCACGTTCAAGTAAGGTCGGTCTGATGCCAATGCATTGGTAGGTTTGATCTAGTAGCGCCCATACAGGGTCAATAACATCAGCGCCATGAGTGTCAACGATGATACCATCATCTTCAAGATAGTGACCAGCGACATGCAGATATTCAATTCTATCTGCAGGCATATCACGTATGAAACTCATTGGGTCATAATTGTGATTTACGCTGTTCACATAGACATTATTGACATCTAGCAACATATTACAATCTGCTTTTTCAATAACGGCTTTTATAAATTCAGGTTCTGTAAGGGATTGTTTTGGTGTCAGATAATACGACGCATTTTCTAAAGCTATTCTCTGTCCAAGTATGTCCTGTACGCGGCTTACACGTTCGGCAACATAATTTACTGCTTCTTCTGTAAAGGGTAGTGGAAGTAGGTCGTAAAGCTGACCTCCATCATTGCTATAACTTAAATGCTCGCTGTAAATGGGAACCTTGTGTAAAGCCATAAAATCTTTTATGGCATGCACCAAGTCTTCATCAAGAGGGGCAGGACCACCTATGGAAAGTGAGAGGCCATGAGTGATAAGTGGCGTCTGTTCTGTGATAGCTCTAAGCTGTTTCGCAAAACGTCCACCTAATCCAATCCAATTTTCTGGAGCAACTTCGAGGAAGTCGATCTCGTCTGGAGTAGCATCACCAAACTGCGACGCCATTGAACGACGCAGGCCGAGACCGGCTCCATGGACTTTTATCTTATCAACCATGATCTCTTACTTAAGCTAGTAACTTAACCGCCGCACTTACCTTCGCCACACTTGCCTTCGCTCTTGGCTTTTTTGTCGCCGCCGCATTTGCCTTCACCTTTAGCTTTGTCGCCGCCGCATTTGCCTTCACCTTTAGCTTTGTCGCCGCCGCATTTGCCTTCACCTTTAGCTTTGTCGCCGCCGCATTTGCCTTCGCCTTTAGCTTTGTCACCGCCGCATTTGCCTTCACCTTTGGCTTTGTCACCACCGCATTTACCTTCGCCACACTTGCCTTCAGCGCCAGCAAGTTGCATGTAACCGCCCGAAAGCTCAGTTGCTGCAAATGGGTTTGCAGAACCTGTATCGGCCATGGCCATGGGTGAAAGCGCTGCAACTGCAGTACCAATTGCTAAGGCCATGGTCTTTCGTGTTGTATTCAAACTCATTTGTTAATCCTCAAAGTTTTTGGGTTGTCATGAATGGGGCATATACCTATCCACATGCTTTTATAACATGTACGTAAACAGACCGAGCTATCTCGATAGATATTTCTTTTGACAGACGCTAAATGAGAGAAATTGATGGGTTGATGGAAGTTTTGAGGAAAAACTTTAGTTTCGATAATTAAATCAAGGACTTGAGATTTTTCTTTTCAGTCTTATAAAAAATACTACTGGCTGATCTTAAGGTAAATTTTACTTCGCACAAGATTGGGGAAAAAGACATAAAAAAGGTGAGCTTAGCCCACCTTTTTTACAGTAGTCATTGCTTAATCATTCATGCAACAGATACTTGAACTCATCCCTAAAGTAGTGGAGCGATAACTAAACTTACAATCGCCATTACATTAATTAGGATATTCATAGAAGGACCAGAAGTATCCTTGAAAGGATCGCCTACTGTATCTCCCACTACAACTGCAGCGTGAGTCTCAGAACCCTTACCACCAAGATTGCCTTTCTCTACGTGTTTTTTTGCATTGTCCCAAGCGCCGCCAGCATTGGCCATCATGAGCGCTAGGAGAACACAGCCCAATAATGCGCCTGCTAACATACCGCCCAAGCTTGTTGCGCCTAATCCAAAGCCAACCACTGCAGGCATTGATACAGCAATAACGCCAGGTAGAATCATTTTTTTCAAGGCTGCTCTTGTTGCAATATCAACACACTTTTCATGATCCGGATCGACTTTACCTTCCATCAATCCCTCAATTTCTCTAAATTGGCGTCGGATTTCTTCAATCATTTCCATTGCCGCATCACCTACAGCGGTCATTGTGATAGAGGCGATGAGGAAAGGCAGCATACCGCCGATAAACAGACCAACTAGCACCATTGGGTCTGATAATTCAAGTGCGAAGTCAGGTCGGCTTGCATGCATGGTTTCAACAAATGCAGCAATAATAGCCAATGCTGCAAGTGCTGCAGCGCCGATAGCAAAACCTTTACCGATCGCCGCAGTTGTATTACCAACCTCGTCCAAGCCGTCGGTGATTTCTCTGATCTCCGGACCTAGGCCGCCCATTTCTGCAATACCGCCAGCATTGTCTGCTACGGGACCGTAAGCATCCAGTGCCATTGTCATGCCCACTGTTGCCAACATTCCAACTGCGGCGATACCAACGCCATATAGACCAGCAAGTTCGGTTGATACAAAAATAATAGCTGCAATCGCGAGTATAGGTATCACGACCGATTCCATACCGACCGCGAGGCCTGTAATCATGACGGTTGCGGGGCCTGTTTTTCCAGCTTCTGCGATCTTAATTACCGGACCTTTTGCTGTGTAGTACTCAGTGACAAGACCAATCAAGATTCCGCCAACGGTACCAGACACAATGGCGTACCAAACGTTGATGCTGATACCAAGTTGTTCTGTTAGAAAATAGGCAACTACAATTAAGACAAGGGCTGATACTTGATGGCCCATTCTTAAGGCAGTTTCTGGTGCACTATTGGACATGCTACGCACGATTAGAATACCGACGATAGAACAGATTAAGCCTAATGATGATAGTGCAAGCGGAAGAAACATAAGTGCTGGTCGACCGGTGTCGGCTGCAAGTGCATTAATACCGTAGGTCGCATTCATCGCAAGTGTTGATGCGATGGCGATTGTTGCAATCATTGATCCGCAATAGGACTCAAAGATGTCTGAACCCATACCGGCAACATCTCCGACGTTGTCTCCAACATTGTCCGCTATTACACCTGGATTTCTGGGGTCGTCTTCAGGAATGCCTGCTTCAATCTTACCCACTAAGTCAGCACCAATATCTGCGCTCTTAGTAAAGATCCCGCCGCCCACTCGTGAAAAGAGTGCAACAGATGATGCACCCATTCCGAAGCCATGGATCGCATGTACTGTTTCAGGGTCTCCACCAAAATACCAATAGAGTGAGCCGAGGCCGATCAATCCGAGGGATGCGACGCATAACCCCATCACTGATCCTCCATAGAATGCGACGGTGAGCGCACGTGCTGCGCCAGATTCTTGAGCGGCAGCAGTTGTTCTTACATTGGCTTTTGTGGCTGCAAACATCCCAAGGTATCCAGCCAATGCAGATGTTATTGCACCGACTGCAAATGATAGCGCTGTGTGCCATCCGAGTGGTGAAACAAGTAGAAGAATAAAGAGCGGCCCAGCGAAGAGGGCGAGCATCATGTATTCACGGTTCATAAAGACCATCGCACCTTCATGGATGGCTTTGGCTATTTTTTGGATTTTTTCGCCACCTACTGAATATCTTGTCATCAAGACATAGATAATAAAGGCGCAAGCAAGTCCGAGCACACCAAAAATTGGTGGCAGGTTAATCATGTCACTCATAGTCGATTCCGATTGGATTAGTAGTTATTAACTTTCTTATTATTGTTTCCGCGTCAGATCCCAGTTGTAGATAGCAAGTTGCCTGATGTGGAGATGCTAATATTAACCTTCTTGTAATAATCGACGCAAATCAATAATTGCTGCATTTGCCCTCGAAATATGTGAACCCATGACGAGAGAGTGGTTTGCTACCATGCCTAGGCCGCTTCCATTGAGAATGATTGGGCTCCAGAGCGTATCTTGGGTCGGTTCTAGCTCACGAATAATCTGCTGCAAGCTCACAAGTGCATTTTTTTGTCCTAAAACTTCTTTAAAATCAATTTCTACTGCCTTCAATAGGTGTATCAAAGCCCATGTTGTCCCCCTAGCCTCATAAAAGACATCATCAAGTTCGAGCCAGGGCGTTTGAATCTGGATTTCTGATTGTGTTTTGGTGGATTTTACAGCGGCTGAGTCTCCGGCGAGAGACATATCTAATTGTTTTTTACCGACACTGGCACTCAGCCTCTGAGATAGAGAGCCCAGACGCGTTTCAACTTCAGATAACCAAGTCCGTAGGTTATCTGATCGGGCGTAAAACTGAGCTGCTTGTTGTTGATTGTCATCTAGTTGAACCAGATATGCTCTGAGTGCTTTATTTGCTTTTTGATACTCTGACTCAGTCTCGGGCAGTATCCAATTATTTGAGTCAAAATAGAACTGGTTCTCTGCTAGTACCAAGCTTTGGTTTTCAGTTGATTGCGATTGAGACCGACTAAAGCTATTTCTTAATATTCTTGCCATATCTCTTATCTGCACGAGTACGCCAAACTCCCAATTGGGTACGTTGTCCATCCATACTCCGGGAGGTGAGATATCATTGGTAAGATAGCCACCGGTCTTATTTAATAATGTCTCAGATAGGAACAGAGTCGTGGCGGCTGTTGCACTACCTGTTACCGCATTAACATTTAGATCTCCTGTAGTCTGCCTTGTTAGCTCAGCAACATCAAAAGTGGCAGGTTCACTGTCCCAGATGTAGCCCATCACGCCACTGGTCAACAGTAATAGGGTTATAGCAGCAAAAAATCCTTTTATCCCAGTTGATAAATTAGTCGTTTCAAATTGATCAGATATCGTTGATTTCAAATTTTCGAGCATCGTCAGTTTTACCGTGATAGGTCGTCTGAAAGAATATGATCGCTATCATAAACACTTCGGAGAGCAAATTGATCAACTATCGTCCTAAAATATAGTCTTTCTAACTAAAATCGGCTCCCGGCTTGCCGAGCAGGTATCCCATGGCAGCGTCTACACCCAAATCGTTTAGTGTTTCAAGTTCGTTTGTTTTTTCAATTCCTTCTGCAATCAACAACATATCTCGAGTGCGTGCAATTTGTACCACGGATCTAATGAAGAACTGATTGTCTGTATTGTCGTTAATGCCTGTGACAAAGCTTCTATCTATTTTCAAATAGTGAACATCTAGACTTTGGAGATATGAAAATGCGGTGGCACCGTTTCCAAAGTGATCGATTGAAAACTTATAGTCAT
>JBLHIH010000014.1:0-44395 GCA_047616645.1 Flavobacterium sp.
GACTGTGCTGCAGCAATAGTAGATGCAGTTTCCGCAAATGTACCTGAACTCATCTATGCTCAGGGCCCGGAGCTGGAACTCGCGAAGCTACGACAAGTCGACCCATTGAAATTGTTCGAGCTCACAGCTGAGTTTGGCAAAACAGTAGCGGAAAAATACGACATAGGAACTTCTTAAATAACGCTTGATATAAAGCTTAAAAAACTGGGGGCAGTATTATGGATGGTATTCATGATTTAGGTGGAATGGGCGGCTTTGGCAAAATTAACATAGAAGCCAATGAACCGGTATTTCATGAAGACTGGGAGGCTTTTGCCTATGCAGCGGTATTTCTTGGCATGGGTACTTTCAATGCAGATGAATATCGGCATGCGGTAGAACGTATCGATCCGGCACTTTATTTATCCTACACCTATTACGAGAGAGTATTGGCCGCAGCCACGACGCTGTTTATAGAAAAAGGCATTATCTCTAATCAGGAACTTGAACAAAATGCAGAAGGTCTTGTTCCACTTGCACGCCCCATTTCAAAAACTGCGGGTAAGAGTGTAATAAATCATGCTGAGACTTTTGAGGTAGGCGACCGAGTTCGGGTTAAAACCTTGCATGCTACAGGCCATAGCCGTGCACCGCGTTATGTACATGGAAAGCAAGGCGTAGTCACTCACATCACACCACCATTTAGGGTGCCAGATGCAAACGCTCACGGCCAAGAATACCCTGCTCAAAGTACCTGCCATGTTCGTTTTGAAGCAGACGAGCTTTGGCGTGATTCAGCAGAAGCTAATACCACGGTAGTGGTTGATTTATGGCAAATATATTTGGAGGCGATATGAAAAATGTTAATCAGGTCCCATCAGCATCGCAACGAGCGGATGCATTAAAGCAGGCATTAGACCAGAAAAAATTGATTCCAGAAGGCTTTCTCGATGATTTTAATGTCATGGTCACAGAAGATTGGCGTCCTGAAAATGCTGCCAATGTTATTGCTAAAGCATGGCTAGACCCAGATTTTAAGGCGCGCTTGCTAAAAGATGGTACCGCGGCTTGCGCAGAGCTAGGGTACTCGGGTGTCCAAGGAGAGTACATTCATGTACTTGAAAATACGCCCTTGTTGCAAAACGTTGTTGTGTGCACTCAGTGTTCCTGCACCGCATGGCCAATCCTAGGATTTCCTAAGGAGTGGTACAAGAGCCCCGAATATCGTGCTCGATTGGTAAGAGAATCCCGCCAGGTGTTAACTGAACTAGGTTTATCGTTACCAGAAGAAGTCGAAATTCGTGTCACAGATACTAGCGCCGAGACGCGATTCTTGGTTTTACCAGAACGTCCCGATGGCACTGAGGGGTGGGATCAGGAAAGGCTAGCAGCCATTGTGACCTATGAAACAATGGTTGGTATCGCCAGAGTTAATCTCTAGATCGCCTAAAACGCTTTCCTATATGGCTTAAGTAATAGCTGCTTTAAACATAATTGCAAGCATTAAACTTCAATCTTGAGTTCGAGCGCTGCATGTTGGAATGGTTTAATGTCTTAGAACCCTACCGATTTTTCCAGCTAAGTATGCAATGCTACAGGGTTTCACCACAAAGTGGGTATTAAGGTTTGTGTCCATTTCAGATTGTAACGCTTCCTGGAAATTACCGCTTACCACAATAATAGGAATATCTTTATTCTCCTCTCTTATGAATTTCAACACTTGATACCCGCTCATCTCAGGCATGGACAGATCCAACAACATGGCGTCGATACTCTTATCTGATCAAAATGCCAGGATAGCTTGCCGGCCATCTTCTGCCAAGGTCACATCAAAACCAGCCCTAGTCAGCCCCTCAAAAAATAACGCGCGAATAGCCGGTTCATCATCCACCACTAGAATTTTTCCGCTGTGTGAAACTTTGGGTTTGATTTGAGGGGTGGCTATCTCTTTTTTCGCAGCGTTTGGTTGCTTGAAGAAGATTCGGATACAGGTACCTTCCTTAAGTTTGCTCCGGACGACAATTTCTGCGTTAGCAGACTGTAGAATACCCAGTATTGAGGACATTCCTAAGCCTCTACCAGAGAATTTGGTTGAGAAAAACGGATCGAATATTTTTTCTTTTACTGTTTCGTCCATACCGCAGCCGTTATCTGTGACCTCAAGGCAAATTTGGTTTTGTTCAGGTTCACGGTGTTTTATGCACGCAGTGGTAATGACAATTTCGCCTAAAAGCGGATTGGCGCTGGATTGAATTGCCTCAGATGCATTGATCACAAGATTCATGATGACTCGGGTAATCTGGGTGCGAGGCGCTAATATATTGTGTAAATCGGCTCCCAGATCTAATCGTATCGTCGTTCTATTCGTGATGGTTGCTTCTATTAGGCTCATCATCTCTTTAATGACTAAGTTGAGATTAATGGCCTCAAGGTTAGTGCTTCCCTTGTCAGAATAGGTCAGCATTAGCTTACAAAGATCGGCTGCTCTCTCGGTAGCAGTTTCAATGGCTTCTATATGGTTGCCGAGCTTATGATTGTTGGAAAGTTTATTATTCAACAAGCTGAGATGGCCAGAGATTATCGTGATAAAGTTATTAAAATCATGAGAAATGCCTGCAGCGAGTAACCCGAGACTTTCCAGTTTCCTGCTCAAGAACATATTCCTTTCCAATTCTTGTCGCTGATGTTCTAAACGTTTTAGCTCGCTGATATCTGTGACGGTGCCACGTATTTCTATTGTTCGCTCATCATTATTTGCCTCTATCAAAGTATCAATTCTCACCCATAATGGCTCTGCAGTATTTAAGTGCACAGAGAATGAGTGGTCTTTCTTGCTAAGAATTTTCACCAAATTAAAATGATAGATATCCTGATCTTGTGGACTGATAAAATTAGCCAAAGGGGAATTAATGTTAATCGGCCTTCCTAACAGCCGGATCAGCGTTTGGTTGGTCTTCGTAATCTGCCCCTCTGAATCTAAGATAAAGTATCCAACAGGGGCACGGTCATAAAGTGCGCGGTAGTTTTCCGCGACCTTGTTCAGATCTTGCTGAGATTACTGTAGTGCTTCATTTTGAAGCTCTAGCTCTATTTGATAGGTTCTATTTTTATGCACTAGCTTGGCAATAGCTCAGGATGAAGCTTAGCTGAAGAATCCACTAGCTCTGTGTTGAGTGACTCTGCTCGAGTTCGTAACAAATCGATTTTCTCTTGCTGGGCCGGGGTGACCATGAGTCGCATCCTTGTCGCTATAATAAGTATTATAGCTTCTTATCGTATCCTAGCTTAGATTATTTGTCCCTTTTCCCTGCGATAGCCAACCAACCTTTATCGGATATAGTCACGAGTTGTGCCCTAGCGTTAATTATTAGCAGAGAATTATCCTTGTGTTTCATTACGAGGTTGAGTTTTTCTTGCGCCGGGTTGGCTTTACTTAATCTTGTCGAAAACTGTTCGATATCGAAATCCTTAATGATGTCGGTAATGAGCAGTTTTGCAAATTCCTTTTCGGTATAACCCAAAACCTCATGTGCAAATCTATTGTACTTTAGCAGTTTTTTATCAGAGAGATCATAGATTAATAAAGCATCAAAATGCTGAGCGAAGATTGCCTGAAACTGTGCTTCAGTTGCATCTAATTCATCCGATTGAGTGAGCATTCTAAGCTCCAATTCTGTATGGGCTTTTTGGAGTTTCTTTTCCGTTTCCTTGATATTAGTGATATCCGTAAACGTCAGCACAACGCCATTTATAACATTTGTGACGGTACGATATGGTCTAATACGCAATTGGAATATTTTATTATCTGAGGTTGTGACCTCGACCTCTAGCGTGACCAAATCAGTCAGCACTTTCTCAGCCCCCAGATTGATGTCAAAATCTATCAACCTGGAAGAAAAGTGCTTTATAGGGCGGCCTTTATCGGCGATGGTTAGCGGAATAATTTCGCTAATCGTTGGGGTGGAGCGTTGTATACAAAGGCTCGTATCCAGAAAAATAGTGGCACCCTCAGTACTGTCTAGCAGATTTTTCATATCGTCATTGGCTTTAAAGAGTTCTTCAACTCTGCTTTGAAGCTCAGCGTTAACCGTGGTCGACTCTTCATTAAGCGATTGCAGTTCTTCATTGGAAGTTTCGAGTTCCTCTATGGTGGTTTGCAAGTACTCACGCGTATTTTGCAATTCGTTTTGCAAGTCTGTAACGTCTTTTGAATCTATCTTCTTGAGGCTTGGCTCAGTTTTTTCTTACTGCGAAAATCGTCTTTTTGTTGCTCCTGAAAAACTACCATGATCAGCCCAAGTAGGGCTGTCTGGGAACTCAATGGCTTGGCGATGATATCGAAAGATATAGCGCCTCCGTTGTTCGTTACTGACAAATCCGTGAGGATAACTTCCTGTTTATCTTTGGTAATTCGCCGTAGGATACTTGAAAGTGCTTGCTTTAAAGCGGTTTGAGCCATTCCAAGTACATTGGCTGTGACACGGCCCTGGGCTGGTTGTAGGAACTTACCGATATGACCGTGTACGTAGAGGAGTTCAAATGCATCGTTGATGATAATGCACGGAGGCATATCGCTTTCTTTAAGAATTGACTCCACTAGCAGTAGCCCGTTTAGTTCATCAATCTGTGGGACGGCGGATTTTTTCTGCTCAACTGTATATTCCTGATGCGGTTTGGTGGTGGGGAAATCAAGTACGGGACTTTGAATTCCATTAGTACTTTTCCGCTTGAAAATTTTCCACTTTTTGTCCTCAGATAAAAATAGGGGTGCAGACTCCCCAATAGATTCAGAAGATCCTAGAAATAACATGCCCTCAGCTTTAAGACTGTAGTGAAAAATCGGTAACAATTTTTGCTGCAGTTCACGACCGAAGTAAATCAATAAATTTCGGCAGGAGAGCAAATCTAATTTTGTAAACGGAGGATCTTTGATTACATTCTGTGGTGCGAACACAACCAGTTCTCTTACATTTTTCTTTACCCTATATCTGCCATCATCTTCTTTTGTGAAATAGCGCCTTAATCGCACGGGATTAACATCCATTTGGATGTTCGATGAATAAAGGCCTGCTCTTGCAGCGCGGACAGCCTCAATATCAATATCAGTGGCATAAATCTGGACGTTGAAGTGGGTGTTTAACTCCTCCATGAACTCCAATAACAAGATACCAATTGAATAGGATTCTTCACCGCTGCTGCACCCTGGCACCCACACACGAAAGGTATAGTTGTCCGGTATGGTACTAAGCATTTTTGGGAGGATTTTACCTTGCAAATTTTCAAATGCTAAGGCGTCACGAAAGAAGTTAGTTACCCCGATAAGAAGCTCTCTAAAAAGGATATCAGCTTCACGATCACTATCACGCAAATAATCTACATAGCTTGCAATACTATTTAATTGATGAATGTTCATCCGTCGTTCAATACGCCGACAAATTGTATTCTTCTTATAGAGAGAAAAATCATGATCGGTGCGGGTACTCAGAATAATGTAAATTTTCTGCAATGCATCGGCAAAATCTCCCGATTCACCATTAGTGCTAAAGCCTCTAGAACTTTTACTATTTTCGATATATTGAATCAATTGTTTAGGCATGTTGGTAACGGGCAGAATGTAGTCGACCATTCCTGTCATGATGGCACTTCTGGGCATCCCATCGTACTTTGCGCTAGCTTCTTCCTGGACCATCACCATACCGTTTTGGTGTTTAACCGCTTTTAGTCAACGCGTGCCGTCGGTGCCTGTCCCGGAGAGGATAATGCAGGATGCATTGCTACCTTGATCCTCTGCGAGGGACTGAAAAAAAGTATCAATGGGGAGGTTATGGCCGTGTTCCAGCGGCAAATTCATCAATCGCAACACGCCATTTAGGATGGAAAGTTCTCTGTTAGGTGGGATTATGTAGACCTTATTTGGTACCAAAGGCATATTGTCAGTGATCGGAACAACAGGCATTGCTGTGCTTTTTTGTAGCAGTTCTGTTAATAAACTTGTGTGGGTCGGATCTAAATGTGCTGCCAGAACAAATGCGATGCCGCTTTCTGTTGGTATATGGGTAAAAAAATTCTCGAAGGCTTCTAGGCCTCCAGCAGATGCACCTATTGCAACGATGGGGGAATCGATAGCCGCCGTTTCAGATGCAGTGTTAGATGCTGCTTTCTTTATAGGAGACGGCTTAACTGGCGCCTTTTTTTAGCGGCCATTTTGGTGTCGCTCATTGACGTTTATGATAACAAGATGTTTGTGAACTAATTCGCCGCCTAGTATGGCCCTCAAAAATCTGCAACACAAGTATTGGTATCATGCAACTTCCCAGATAGCGTCTCGATATCGCAATGCGTTGATACTGCAATCCTCGGCTAAGGCCTGTTGACACGTTACTTTTACTGAAATCGACTGATACAACGTGTCCTGTTTCCGCAATATGCCCCACCATCGGCATAAACCCGTTGTTTTTATTGTAGGTCCATTTAGCATCTGTTTTGTGAGCAACAATTTCAGTGGCATCAATATCCAGCTTGATAACACATTCACGATGTGGCGTCCAAATAGGACAGAGAATATTCATCGGGTATTTAATTCGGTGATAGTGACGGATGTACATTCAATATCGCACAATATCCTGTTACGCTGAGTACTTAACAAACAGTTAGGTAAACCTATGACTGAAGCCATTATGGCGCATCCAGATTTGCGTCACCCTTTCGATTCAAAAATGATCAACCCTGGTGCGGGTGCCACAGTGTTGTATTTGGGTAAGACTATCCAAATAGAGCGTTGCCTTGATGAAGATGATCTATGGATTACGCCTCAAGACTTAACCCGAGTAAATGGCTTTGAGTTAAAATCTGAAGGGCTTTGTTACCAAGATTTATGTATTCCCATTGCTGAAGATACTCAGTTGTTAAAGGTCGTTGATGGACAACAATGGTTTAACGTAAAAGCTTTTGCTGATTGGCTAGAGCAGGCCAATATGGTTGACAGTGAAACTAAAACTTGGTGCTTTGGGGATATTCCTGCTGTACGTGAAGGCATGATGGCTAACGCAATGGCGCCGGATTTTGACATCACAGATCGGCAGGGTGAAGTTGTCAGGATGTCGGACTATAAGGGCAAAAAAGCCCTCATCATCACCTGGTCCTCATGGTGAGGATGCCAACTTGATGTGCCCGTGTGGCAACAAATTTACGAAGAACTTAATGACCCCAATTTTGTCATCATATCCGCTGCTCAAGATACCGGCGGCGAAGCTGTCGCAGGCCCGATATTTGATGAAGCCGAAGCAACATATGTTCAAGTAGTCGATGTTGATCATAGAATCAGTACTGCCTTCAATTTTCTCAATGTTCCTTCTGCCGCTTGGGTAGATGAAACAGGCAACATAGTCCGTATTGATGAAGGGACCTATGCCAAAACTCACCCCTTTGGTGGGAATGATATCTATGCGCCTGCGCTCAAAGATTGGGTCAAAAATGGTGAAAGTAGTCAGTATGTACAAAGCACGGCTACTGTGACTAAGAACATACGCAGACCTAGTCTTACAGAGCAAAAAGCCGAAGTCGCTTTTAGACTGGGAAATTTCTTCAGGATGTATGGGCAAGAAGAGAAGGCAGAACATTACTGGAATATGGCAAAGCGCTTAAATCCAGATAGTGTAAATTACATTCGACAAAATCTCACCTTGTCCGAGGAAGGATCTGCGGGGGAATCCTTTAGGAAACTATTTTCGGAATATATGACTGGCGAGAAAGACTATTATCGACCATTAGATCTAGATGAAAGGTAGGGCGTAAACCATGACTATTACAGATATATTCAAGCAAGTAGAAGAAGAAAAAGAAGGTATTCAAAACCTGAGTATTGCTGATCTTAAAACTGAAATGCAGCAAAACGCTGATTTGCTCTTACTGGATATTCGTGAGGTACAAGAGTTAGTTGATCTTGGCTCGATCCCAGGTGCAATACATTGCGCAAGGGGTATGATGGAGTTTTGGGCCAGCCCAGCAAGCCCTTATTTCCGTGATTATTTTAAAGAAAACAGAAGGACAGTTCTATTTTGTGCGGGTGGAGGTCGAAGCGTTTTTGCCACAAAGGCACTCCAAGCAATGGGCTATACCAATGTCGCTCATCTAGAACCTGGGTTTAATGGTTGGGCAAAAGCGAATGAAGAAATTCACGACTATGCAGAATCTAGCAAATGGATACGCCGTCCAGAATAATATTTGTTTATACCGAGCCAGTTTTAGCGCGTAGCTCATTGTTTTCTTTTTCTAGTGTTTCTATGCAAGTTAACATTTCGCTACTTTCTTTTGCGAAGTTTTGAACAAGGTCTTTTAAATCTTGAACCTCTATAATAGAAGCATCTTTTTGCTCTCGTATTTCATTTAATTCGTCTTCGAGCAGACTGATGCAAACTTATGATTCATTGAAAAACCGCTTTAGCTTTTGCAGTTCACTCGTTTTTATCGAAACCTCTGATTCAGCTGCATCTTTTTGAGTTAACAAACTCTCAATTAGTTTTTTATTTTCATCGGCAGAATGTTTGAGTTTTATAACGGTATCCACATTCTTGTTGTATGCTTGGCGTTTTTGCTCTGAGGGAGGTTTCCGCGCTGGTATTTCTAATTGATCAAATCCCAAATCGGAATTGATAACCTGAAATAAGCTCATCAAGTTTTCTTCGGTGTTGCTTGATTTCTCGTCCCACATTAGAAGGGCAGCGTTACCAAGTTCCATCCAGTTTTCTTTAAGCGGATTTTTGTCATGGCCACTAAAATCTCTAGTCTCAGCCACATCCCCGCATTCCGCCTTAATTTGTTCAATAATAGATAGAAGGGAGGTTTGAAGAGATGTCCATTTTTCATCATCAGTGGTGCTTTTAGTGGCATTTTGTTCAGCCAATAAAAATTGATATCGTAGTGAAGCTACCTGCGTTGGAATGTCGTTTTCTTGATACTTCTCTATGTCTTTATCGGGAGCAAGGAAACTAAATTTAGTTGATGTTGCGCCAATTTCATTGGCAAGAAATGAAGGGTCTTTTGTTTCTTTTGGTATTGTAGTGGAATCATTGCGTAAGGTTTTTTTTAGCTTTGTCAGTTGGGTTCGAAGATTGATAATACTCTGTCTTAATGAGCGATTGTAAACGACGAGCACTAATAGGCCGCTTACAAAAAGTGCATATACCTCAATGATACCTAATACGACAAAACTAGAGAGCGTGATCATGAAAATGCCTAGAATGTTAGCTGTGTATAGTTTCAGTATGGTACAGAGCACAAAAAATGCTCTATAAGGCCTTCACTTGAATGAGTTCCTTGAAGATAATATGAAGACAAAGCGGTACTACCAAAGCCTCGGTTTGCAAAATAGTGCAATAATCTCCTTTAACAAGTCATTCTAATAAAGTTTGTTGCTAATGATTCGGCGGGCCATGGCATACTCTCTCTCAGAAGAAACATGGAAGAGCCATGTGGCAAGAAGATCGTTTTTTGGTGAGGAGAGAAGATGAGCGTAAAGGAAAACCCGAATCGGTCTGTTGATTACATCAATGATATTGTTCCCTCCGAGCTTAGAGATAAGCGTATTCGAACCGAATTTGTACCTGCAAATGGATTAAGTTTCGAAGTGGATAAATGCGGCGCTGGAGATAAGTTAGCTATATGCTTGCATGGGTTTCCCGAACACAGTTTCTCTTGGCGCTATCAATTACCGATGCTCGCAGAATTAGGGTATGAAGCATGGGCGCCTAATTTACGTGGATATGGCAAAAGCTCGCGACCACCTTCAGTTGAGGATTACGCTATGAGTAATCTAATGGAAGATATTGGCTGTCTAATTGATGCGGCTAATCATAAAGAAGTTGTCCTCATCGCTCATGATTGGGGCGCCGTGATAGCTTGGCAGTTTGCGATTCATAAAATTCGACCGCTCACAAAACTGATTATTTGTAATGTTCCACATCCCGGTCCCATGAAAAAAGCCTTAAAAAAAGGCTGGGCGCAATGGAAAAAGTCTTGGTATATATTTTTCTTTCAGATACCAGGCTTGCCAGAAAAACTACTCGGGAAAAATAATGCGCAAGGCGTTTGTGATGCAATTTATAACAGTGCCGTTTTAAAGGATAAATTTCCCGATGAAGTCTTAGACGTTTATCGAAGAAATGCGAATCAACCAGGGGCGCTAACCGCCATGGTGAATTATTATCGTGCGCTTTTACGAAATCCTGGTGACGCTAAAAACCAGGATATCCCACTGATCGAAGTACCTACGCTGATGATATGGGGAGAAGAAGATGTTGCCTTAACAAAAGAGACAACCTTCGGCACGCAAGAGTATGTAAAGGAATTTACTATTCGCTACCTACCAAACATATCTCATTGGGTTCAACAGGAGGCACCGCTAGAAGTGAATGAAATGATGTCGGCTTTTTTAAGGGATGTCCCTGTACCCGAGATGGAATGGAAAATGATTTTGACTCATCAATAGTGGTCAATAGTTAGAGATAGCGGGCTACAACATACTAGTGTAAGTATTTTTCGAATACTTTATTAATCGTGTGATCGTTCTTTCTAAGGTGTAACCAAGTGTCCACATAATTTTTCCATATGGTATCGCGAGGTAACAAATATCCTTTTTCGGAAACGGTAAACTCAATTCCTGGTGTCGCAGCACAAAGCTTAGGTATTCTTTTGGCCTGTAATTGAACTTCGATAGCATCGGTAATCATGACGTCGGCATTATGGTTGGCAATTTCTAAAAATATTGTTCGATTATCCTTATGTAAAATAACTGAGGCGGTGTTTATGTTTTCCTGAATAAATTTTTCATTGGTGCCGCCTGGATTAACGATGACTCGAACACCCGTTTCGTCAATTGTTGAAAGGGAAGTGTATTTACCCATATCCACGCAGCGTATAATGGCCGTCTTGCCGCCTTTTCGATAAGGGGATGAAAAAAAAGTCGATTGCTGCCTTTGTAAATTGATAGAGATACCGCTCATGCCAATATCAAATTTGTCCGCCTTGAAGTCTTCCATGAGCGTGGGCCAAGATGTTTCTATTAGTAATAATTCAACACCTAGCGATTCTGCAAGGTTTTCAGCAAGTTCAATATCTATGCCTTGATAAGTATTCCCTTGCCGATACGAAAAAGGCGCATAGTCGCCTGTGGTGCCAACGCGTAAGCTTCCACGGCCTAAGATTTTATCTAGCCTGTTAGAAAATATGTTGATCTTTTGTATACTTAACTCCAACTTCGAAGCCATGTTAGGTGTAAGCCCTTCTACCTGAATACTGCCTGGATTAATGGTATTCGACGTGGCTAGCCCCTTAACTATATTGTTTCCAAGTTTGATCAGCTCAGGGCGAATTATGCGGATAAGGTCAGTCTTATTTTTCGGTGCTGATTTGGGGTCTTTCTGCCAGATTGAAAACCAATAGAATTGAATTTCCTTAGCGGCGTTAATCTGTAATTGGAAGAATTCTCGGCTTGTTTCTGGCGCTATGGAGAATTCCAGACCCTGCTTTGCCGCAATCGCGAGCACAACTTTTTCTCGTTCTATATCTTCGATGGGGAGTGTATTGTGCCATTTATAGATGGCAACCGATTTCATATAACCGAGACGTTGATTGATCAGTTTGTCTAAGGAATCTGCATATAGTGGCGCAGAAATAAAAAGGCATAATAATAATGTTTTAAAATTCGTCATAGATTTTTTGTGATTGTGAGATCGTGAGAGAGGTAAAGCATAGCATGTTGTTTTGGCTTGAGATGGGCTGCATTTGTTTTAAAGCTATGTTAGTTTCTAAGATTGTCATATTTAATTACTAACTAGGAGTGTTCATGTCGGACAATTTACTTTACGTACAAGATGGTCATGTAGTGACCTTAACGCTAAATCGCCATGAAACGCGTAATGCGATTTCTGAGGACAGTATGGTCGATGCCTTGGTTCACGCCTGCGATCGAATAAATTCGGATCAAAGTGTTCGAGTGGTTATTCTAACTGGGGCCGGGAGTGCATTTTCTTCTGGTGGTAATGTTAAGGATATGCGAGATAAGAAGGGAATGTTCGGTGGAACCGGACAGGAGATTCGTGACGGCTATCGTAAGGGAATTCAACGTATACCCTTAGCAATAAGTAAATTGGAGGTCCCTATTATCGCCGCGGTGAATGGAGCGGCCATAGGCGCGGGTTGTGATTTAACGATGATGTGCGATATGAGAATCGCATCGGAGAAGGCCTTGTTTGCAGAAAGTTTTGTAAAAGTAGGGCTGATTCCAGGCGACGGTGGCGCTTGGTTTCTACCCAAAGTGATCGGTATTTCTAGGGCAAATGAAATGGCATTTACCGGTGAGCCAGTAAACGCTGATACAGCTTTGTCTTGGGGTATGGTAAGTCAAGTTGTCGCACCAGATGCGCTGATGGCGGCTGCGATGAAATTAGCACTTCGGATTGCAGCGAATCCTCCAGGTGCGCTGAGAATGACAAAAAAATTAATAAAAGAAGCCGATCACATGTCCCTAGATTCACTATTAGAAATGTCAGCTTCTCTCCAAGCACTTGCTCATCAAACGGAAGATCATGTCGAAGCAGTGAATGCCATCATTGAGAAGCGCGAGGCAATTTTTAAAGGAAAGTAACTTATCACTATGGGTTGTCTAGTAAATCGTATTTTTTTAAATAACCTCTAAGCTGGTGGTATGTGACACCGAGTGCATCCGCTGTTTTCTTCTGGTTAAATTGATGGCCAGCTAAAGCATTTTTAATAAGTCCGACTTCATAATCGTGAACCGACTTCCTGAAATCTATTGGGAAGTCGCTTACATTGGGGACAGATGGCACCACTGTACTGATCTGTTCTGAACCTTCTTTTGTGCTTGCCACATTTAACGTCTCGTTCGCCGCAACCGGGCGAAAGGGAGAATCGAATGGATCAAGAGATATAATATCTATGGGCGAGTCGACATCTTGATTTCGATAGACACTTCGTTCCACTACATTTTTTAGTTCACGTATATTCCCGGGCCAATGAAAACTTCTCAGTACCTTTCTCGCTGCACTGGTAAAACCGGGGAAATATTCCCTACCGAGATCTATAGTCATCGCAACGGCAAAATGTTCTGCAAGTTGGAGAATATCATCTGGCCTACTACGAAGGGGCGGTAAGGTTATGACGTCAAAAGCTAGCCTGTCGAGTAAGTCTTCTCTAAATTTTCCTCTTCTGGCGAGTGTTGGCAGATCTTCGTTTGTTGCTGCAATTAAGCGGATATCGGTGGTGATCGTCTTGCTACCTCCCACACGTTCGAATTCGCCATACTCGATGACTCTTAATAGCTTCTCTTGAATCAAAGGTGAAGTATTGGCTAATTCATCTAGAAATAAGGTTCCCTTATCTGCACGTTCAAATCGTCCGTGGTGCGTTTTTTGCGCTCCAGTAAAAGAACCCGCTTCATGGCCAAAAAGTTCTGTTTCCATCAAGGATTCACTGATGGCTGCACAATTTAATTTGATGAATTCTTGGTCCCACCGTTGTGAGAGATAGTGAAGTCGGGCTGCAATAAGCTCTTTTCCAGTTCCTCTTTCCCCTACGATGAGGACAGGTTTGCTTAAGGGTGCAACCTGTGAAGTTAAATCCAGTACCTCAAGAAAGGAAGGTGATTCACCAATTAAGCGATCATTTTGTTGTCTGTTGGACATGCTTTATCCGTAGTATGTAGGGTGTGGCCTGAGTAATGGGTACGTGTTGGGTCAAATTGCTAATTGTTAGTGGTATTCACTACTTAGTGTGGAAATGATTATCTAAATAATCGAGCACTAAAGCAAGAAGTACAGAAAAGTCTATATATAACAGTAATATAGGGAAAATATTCGAATTGGCACGGATGTTGGGTATATATCACCATGATTCATCAGAACGCTGCCTACTCGGAGCGATAATTCAAGCTTAATAGCAAAGCGTAGAGGTCAAGATCATGGGTGTTTTTTCAAGATTTTCAGACATAATTAATGCAAACATCAACTCCATATTGGATAAAGCAGAAGACCCCGAAAAAATGGTACGTCTCATTGTTCAGGAGATGGAGGAGACGCTTGTTGAGGTGCGTACTCAGTCAGCGAAATTGATTGCGGACAAGAAAGAATTAGGTAGACGTACCCAGCGGATGCAGAAAGAGGCAGATGATTGGGAGCGTAAAGCTGAGATTGCATTGTCTAAAGAGCGAGAAGACTTGGCAAGAGCTGCCTTAAAGGAAAAAAACGCCGCTTTAGAGGAAGTTGGATTAGTCTCATCAGATTTAGAGCAGATTGAATTAAATTTGCAGAAACTTTCAGGTGATATTGCTCAGTTGCAGCAGAAGCTGAATGATGCAAAAGCGCGTCAGAAAGCACTAATCCTTCGTGGTAAGACTGCCCAATCTAGAATGGGTGTGAAAAGACAGATTCATGATGTCGATATTGAAGGTGCAATGGGTCGATTTGAAAAGTATGAAAGTAGAATCGATATGTTAGAAGGCGAGGTTGAAAGTTACGACTTGGGACAGAAGAATCTAGCGGACGAAATTGCAGATTTGGAATCAGATGAGAAAGTTGATGAAGAGTTAGAGAAGCTTAAAGCGAGAATGAATACTGATGTACCTAGTGAGTAATGGTACGTTATTTCTAATTAACCATTATTTGATAAGAAAAAATAGGAAAGGATTAAATTATGGAAGGCTGGATCATTGCAATATTTGTTCCCGTTATCGTCTTTCTTGTTGTAGTTGCGCCCATCTGGATTGTGCTTCATTACCGTTCGGCTTCAAAAACAGCTGATGGTTTAACAAGTGGTGAGAGGGGAGAGCTAGAAGACATGATTGACGTAGCGAATAAAATGGCGGAACGAATAGAGATTCTCGAATCGATATTAGATGTCGAAAGTCCTGACTGGCGAGAAGATAGAAAAGATGTCCGAAACCAAGCTTAAGGCTTCACTTAAAGCGTCAATGAGAGAAGGGGAACGAATGTGAGTAGGTCGGATAGAGAACGACGAGATGCTGAGAAAGCTGCACGGCGTGCTAATCGATTGGCGGAGCGGGCGCAGCAGAGAGCTCAGCGAAAGGGCGAGCAAGCAGAAGCCGCCTCA
The DNA here is from genome assembly GCA_047616645.1 of Flavobacterium sp. Classification (GTDB taxonomy): domain Bacteria; phylum Pseudomonadota; class Gammaproteobacteria; order Pseudomonadales; family Azotimanducaceae; genus JAHRVQ01. The sequence goes on from JBLHIH010000014.1 coordinate 15,103, forward strand.
GTGCGGGCAGAGGAATTAGCGTCCAGAACAAAAAATAGACGACCCAGAGATCGACATCGTGAGTCTTCAATTGAAGATATGGTCGATGATGTGACAGAAAAATGGTCTCGCAAAGCAACAGATTGGTTAGATGAACAGTCACATAATATGTTCGGTGAGTCTGATCTAGAAGTTAAAGTGACTCGACGATCGTCTTCAGAGCGAGCAGCAAAAAAAGCGTACGACCTCGGTGAATCCGATAGTTATGCTTACGAAAGTGATGACGAAGACTATTATACAGGAGAGTATAAACCTCAAAGTGCGTCAAGCAGACGGCGATCAAAAAGACGCGCAACTCGCGCAAGAAGCAGCAGTCGCCGCTTAAGAAAGAGATCTGGGCATGGATTATATCGTGACGGTAGAAACAAAAAAATCTGTGGAGTTTGTGCCGGTAGTGCCGAATATTTAGGTCTTGAAACATGGCAAGTACGATTGGGAGCAATTATAGGGCTTATCTTCATTCCCACACTTGCGGTTCCCGCTTATTTTATCACCTGGTTTCTCATGGATAAAAAACCTTATTATAGAGAAGCTACAGAACGTTACGACCGCCATCATCAGACAGCATCTGGTCTTAGCTCGTCAAAGAATGGCTCGTCAATAGATAGCGCATCACTTCCAAACTCTATGAGCAAGCGTAAGGCAAAGAATCGAACAAAGGATTCCGGTATGTCAAACGTTCAAGCACTTAATACCGCTAAACAAAAATTCTCCCACATAGAAGAACATCTCCGAGAAATGGAGTCCCATGTCACTTCGTCCCGATTTGAACTTAAGCGAGAATTCAAAAAAATTGCTGGAGAAGAATGATGGTTAGGGATCTACAAATATTTGATAAAGTGATATTTAATGGTCCGGGCAAACTCACCATCATTCAATGTGATGAAACATTACTCACAATAGATGCGCCCGATTTTCTTATGAAGAACATTATAAGCACTGTTGTAGATGGCGTACTTCGCCTCGCTTATCACCATCCTATCATTATCAATCTTGGCGCCTACCGCGAAACAATCAACTATGAGCTAAGGGTAAAGGATCTTAAAGAAATTAAATTTAACGGTAATGGAAGTGTGTTTATTCCAGATCTAGACAATGATGATTTAAGTTTACATTCCTCGGGCTCTGGTGAGATATTTGTTGCGCAACTCACTGCAGATCATCTGTCCACTAAGATGACCGGATCCGGACAGATAAAAGTGGCCGGTGATGTTGAAACTCAGAGCCTGGCACTATCAGGGTCGGGGTGTTTTCTAGCCGAAGATCTTGTTAGCGATTTCGCGGATGTTCGAGTATCGGGTTCGGGAAATGCAAAAATATCGGTGAGTGAAGCGCTAAATGTGAAGATGACGGGTAGTGGGCAAGTGACCTATGGTGGTCACCCTGAAATTGAAAAACTAATATCGGGTTCTGGAAAATTAGTTAGACAGAGAAAAGATAAAAAACGAATTGATAAAGAGAAACATCATGGCTAGTATTTTATTAGGATTAGTGCCTTTACTTGGTTTAGTTGTTCTAGGCCATGTAATAGTGAATATTATAAAAGCCTCAAAGACGGTTGTGAAAGGAAAAGACCTAAATGATAAACTATTAGCATTTGAAGAAGATCTATCAATCCTTGAACAGGAACTTGATGATTCTCGTCATCGTATTGAAGTGCTAGAAACGATAGTCACATCGGAAAAGCGAGACCTTAATCAAAGCTTTGATGCCATGTCAGGTTCTCGCTGATCTGGAGCAGAAGTAATAGCTTATTGTGTGAGCATTTTTTACTAATTCAAATTGACCTTTAGCGTACTTATTAATAACCACCGCCCAGAAAGACTGGGCCTTGTCGTTGGCATGCAATACGGATACACGCCAATTTGTTGGATAAAGGTCCCACAATTTCTCTGCGATATAACTTCCAATATGTAGACGTCGATAAGCCTTTAGTATGAAGAATTCTGCGAGTTCCATTTGGTCTTCACCATCTAATGGGTTCTTATCTTGTCTTATCATAGCGAACCCGCATACATCTTCATTCGATTTTATAAAGTAAGGGACTCGATCCGATTCCTGCCAGTAAAATTGGAGGTAAGGGTAGAGGTATAGTCCGAGATCCGATTTTTTAATCGGACTATGTTTTGATAACTCATGTAGATAAATTTGTAATAAAGATTCTAAATTCTCTCGATCTTTTTCTAGTATCCGAGAGAAAGATATCACTTCAACACATGCACTATTCGTCAAAAGGAAAGTTGTCGGGGTAGTTTGTAAATATACCGTCAACGCCAATCTCTTTAAGGTTTTCCATTTCTCTCCTATCGTCTACCGTGTAGATAAAAACCTTTAGTCCCTCTTCGTGGGCTTGCTCGACGACTTCTTTTGAGATTAGTTTTATCGATAAATTGATAGAATAGGCATTTAGCGCGCGCGTTTGTAGAAAATAGTCGCTAGCCTTGTAAAAAAGCGCACCACGTCGAAATGTTTCATCAGCTTGAGCTAATTCATTGTGATTAAAAGATGAAAGCAAAAATTCTGAGGCTTGCCAACCTTTTGAAACACACTTCCTTAATAAATTAGAGACAGGTAAAGCCGTATTAGGCCCCTTTAACTCAATATTGATACTTGCCTTGTGATCAATTAGGGCTATTACTTCATCCAAAGTGGGGATCTTTTCATTTTCTCCCGCATTCAGTGCTCGAAGACTGCTAAAGGTTGCCTCCATCACGGGTCCAGTGCCATTTGTTGTTCTATCTAGGTCATCATCATGAATCACAATGAGCTCCCCATCGACGTAATAGACATCGAGCTCTACCCAGGGACAGCCCATTTCGACCGCGAGGGCGAAAGCCTTGAGCGTATTTTCTGGTGCATGGCCCGAAGCACCACGATGTGCGATGCAAAGGTAGGGCTTATTGCTCATATTTCAATAATTTCCAATTTTCTTCTAAGAACCTGTAGAGGATAAGTGATATACCGAGCAATTACTCGTACAATTACATTTTGAAATTGAGCCTCAAATATCTTATGAGCTACCAGGTACTGGCTAGGAAATACCGACCCAGCAACTTCCAAGAACTGGAAGGGCAAGAACATGTCTTAAGAGCATTGATCAATGCTCTGGATAACAATCGCCTGCACCATGCTTACCTTTTTACTGGCACTAGAGGTGTAGGTAAAACGACGATTGCGCGAATTCTTGCGAAATGTCTCAATTGTGAAGAGGGCATATCATCGATTCCTTGTGGGCAATGTGGCTCCTGTCTTGAGATAGTAGAGGGTAGAAGCGTAGATTTAATTGAATACGATGCAGCATCCCGAACCAAAGTAGAGGATACCCGTGAAATTCTAGATAACGTGCAGTACATGCCCACACGAAACCGGTTTAAGGTATATCTGATTGACGAAGTACACATGTTGTCTAATAGCAGTTTTAACGCGCTGCTAAAAACCCTCGAAGAGCCACCAGAACACGTTAAGTTTCTATTGGCGACAACTGATCCAAAGAAACTACCCATAACTGTATTGTCTCGTTGTTTGCAGTTTAATCTAAAAAATATTACCCCCGAACTCGTTGTAAACTATCTGGATAAGATACTAAAAAAAGAAACTATTGAATTTGAAGACGCAGCGCTGTGGCAATTGGGCAGAGCGGCTGATGGCAGTATGCGCGATGCCTTGAGTCTTACGGATCAAGCTATATCCTTTGGTAATAATACGGTGAATAGCGATGATGTAAAAACGATGTTGGGTAGTTTGGATCAGAAAGAAGTGTATGACCTGATTCATTGTCTTATCAACAAAGACGCTGCTGGAATATTGGCAAAAGTAGCTAGTTTGGCTGTATTTGCACCTGATTACGCCTTACTGCTTTCTGAGTTTTTAGCTGTTTTGCATCGTGTTGCCGTCGGTCAGGCAGTGCCTGATGGCATAGATAACAGTCAAGGCGACAAGCAGTTGGTCGCTGAAGTGGCTGAAGCATTGAGTCGCGAGGACGTTCAACTCTATTACCAAATTGGCTTGATGGGACAGCGGGATTTGCCATTCGCCCCTGACCCTAAAATTGGTTTTGAAATGACTTTGTTAAGGATGTTGGCCTTTACGCCAAAAATGCAAGTTGGATCATCTAATCCAACTCAGAAGCCAGCACCTGCAATAGCGCCTTCGAAAGAATCAATAAGTGAATCTAAAAAAAAAACACCTGACCAAGGCAGTGTAGAAGCTAAAACCACATTTGAAACAGAAAATAAGCGCAATGATAAAACCGTCGCGTCAGGGACCATTTCTGAGATTGATGGTGATACTATTGCAAGTGGTGCGAAACCATTATCCAAGGAAAATTGGGCGCTAATATTATCCGAGATTAATTTAAGCGGCGTGACCTTATCTTTGGCGAGTAATTGTGTTGTTGAATATGTATTAGAAGATGCTTGTGAATTGGTACTAAACAAACACCATGCAAGTTTATGGAATCAGAACCATGAAGCTAGAATATCAAGTGCCCTAAGAGAGTATACGGGTCGAAAAATTCAAGTGAATGTGACAATAGGCGAACCAAAAACGGAGACTCCAGCAGAAGGGGGCATTCGGAAAAGAAAGCTTGCTGAAGAAAAGGCAATCGAGCTGATTAACAATGATGATAATATTAAAAAACTAATTCAAGATTTTGATGGGCATCTGGACCAAGATTCCATCAAAGCACGCTAGCAAAGGGAGAAGATATGGCATTTGAGGGAGGGTTAGGCGACATGATGAAGCAAGCCCAGCAGATGCAAGAGAAAATGAAATCCATTCAGGATGAGCTTGCTAAAACTGAAGTAAAGGGCGAGTCCGGAGCAGGACTCGTGACAATAACAATGACGGGTCGACATGATGTTAAAGCTGTTGACTTAGATGAGAGTTTGTTTAAGGAATCCAAAGAGGTTATGGAAGATCTAATAGCATCTGCGGTCAACGATGCGGTTCGACGTGTTGAATCAAATCAAAAAGAAAAAATGTCAGCTTTGACGGGCGGTATTCCCCTGCCTCCAGGATTTAAATTACCATTTTGAGCAGAATCGTGAACAGTCAAACCATTATTGAACAATTAAGCGAAGCGCTAAGATGCTTGCCCGGAATTGGCCCAAAATCTGCGCAACGCATGGTCATGTATTTGTTGGAACGAGATCGTGATGGCGCGAAGCAATTGGCGACGTGTCTACAAGTTGCCATGGAAGAGATTAAACATTGCTCCCTGTGTCGAAATTTTACAGAACATCAAGTGTGTGAAATATGTGCTGCTACCAGTCGAGACATAAGCCAAATCTGTGTCGTTGAAAATCCTGGAGATGTTATTGCCATTGAGCAAACTGGACACTATCGGGGTAGATATTATGTGCTTATGGGTACTCTATCACCCATTGATGGTATCGGTCCTGATGAACTTGGTCTGGATAACTTGGTTTCAAGGTGTAGCACTGATGTGGAAGAAGTCATTTTAGCGGTGAGCTCATCAGTTGAAGGAGAAGCCACCTCTCACTATGTAACCGAAATGCTTAAATCTAACGATTTAACTGTATCGAGAATTGCTCAAGGAATACCTGTTGGTGGTGAACTAGAGTATATCGATGGGGGAACATTATCTCACGCAATCAACGGCCGGAAAATCATCTAACTTATGTATGAAATTGTTCTTGAATCCAGGCGTCTCGAGGAGGTTGTCGAGATATGTCTAGAAGCGTCAGTCGTCGCACTTGATACCGAATTTACGAGGACCAGCACTTATTATCCCATCGTTGGTTTGATACAAATTTTTGATGGAAAAAAGTGTTACCTAATTGATCCCTTGAGTGTCAAGGACATGTCGAGTCTCATAAAATTATTATGTGATTCGAGTGTTGTTAAAGTCTTACATGCCTGTTCTGAAGATATGGAAGTCTTTCAATATGCGCTAGGGGTTACGCCAACCCCCGCTTATGACTCACAAATAGCGGCAGCAATAATGGGTGTCGGGTTTTCCCTTAGCTATCAAAAATTAGTTGAGCACTATTTATCCTTGCAGATATCTAAAGAGGAAACACGGTCGGACTGGTTGAAACGACCACTTAATGCTGCTCAGCTAGAATATGCAGCCTTAGATGTGATTCATCTTTATGCCGTTTATCAAAAACAGCTAGCTGAGTTGGAACGCTTGAATAGGTCAGATTGGGTTACAGACGACTGTGCCTTGTTACCGAAAAACATCCCGACTTTGGTTGAACCTGATGCTTATTACCTAAAGGTTAAAAACATTTCGAAACTTTCCCAGTCACAATTAAATCTTCTAAAGCAGCTATGTGCATGGAGGGAAAGGAAGGCTCGAATACTTAACGTGCCCAGAAATAGAGTAGTTGAAGAAAAATCTCTATTTGCCATTGTCCTTCAAAATGTTTCTTATGACGAAAAAAGACAATTAGATGGACTACTTTCAAGGGGGCAAGTCCATAGATTTGGTGAAGAAATACTCGATGTGTTTAATCAAGCTAGTCAGACACCGAGTAGAGAGTACCCCGTCAGTATGAGCCATTCCAAAACCCCACTCAATAGTCAGTCTTTGAGAAATCTTAAAGAAGTAGTAGAAAAATGTGCGAAGGATCTTAACATCTCACCAGAGCTGTTAACTAAACGACGACAACTTGAACAACTTCTTAGATCCCAAGATAAGGATGGTATCTACCATTTGCCAGAGTCCTTGAAAGGTTGGAGGCAAGAAGTCATTGGCCGGCCATTACTAAATTTTTTAGGGCAAAAAACGTGATAAAAGATCAACAGACTATATTGTGTGATGTTTATAAGAGCACCAAAAAGGCGGAGGTTTACTTGTACGTTGATCGTGCCGAGGGTCTTGATAGAGTGCCCGAATCTTTAATTTTAGAATTGGTCGACCCAGAAGTTTGCTTTTCTTTTAAGTTAACACCGGATCGAAAACTTGCGCGAGGTAATAGCATTAGTGTAATCAAAAACCTAAAAGAACAAGGTTATTATCTGCAAATGCCGCCAGTCATTTTAGGGCAACTAGGCAAGAGGTTGGACGCTTGAATTTTTGGGAGAATAAGACATTAGCTGAGTTAGACTCCGGTGAATGGGAAAGCCTATGTGATGGCTGTGCTCGTTGTTGTTTGCACAAACTGGAGGATGAGGATACAGGAGAAGTACATTATACCTCGATTGTTTGCCAATACCTCGATCATGCTACCTGCAAGTGCAAAGACTATGTTAATCGGAATGTAAATGTACCTAACTGTGTACATCTCACCTTAGACAATATTGAAGAATTTAACTGGCTGCCTAATACCTGTGCTTACAGGCTGATGTCAGAAGGTAAACCTCTCCCTACTTGGCACCCTCTTGTTACAGGTCGACGGGATTCGGTTAAGGAGGCAAACATTGTTATAACTGATAAGGTGATTGATGAGCGAAACGTACCTGAAGATGCCCATGAAGAATATATTATTCGATGGGTTGAGCAGTAGCTTCAAGGAGTGTTTGCATGGCTGATGGTTATCAATATTTTGTAGCCTGGACAATTTTTGGATTGTCTGGCCTCGCTTGTTGTATTTTCTGGTGGAAGGTAACCTCTTTTATCAAGCGGCGGGTATGGAGAGATCTACATCGTGGAATCGTCGTGGTATTAATTTTTACGCCTTGGTACGTAGGTGATTTTCCCGAATTTTATGCTCCTGCTGTTGTTGTTCTACTTATGGATGTACTGCTTGAAGGCGCAAAGAGTGGTTTGAAGGGAGGTATCGCCCTACTCGTGAGTACATTTTTGATGTTATTGGTCTTGACCATACGACAATTGTTATTTAATAAACCTCGAAGTCTCTAGGCCTAAACCTTTCGTCACTCGAACTAAAACTGATCGAAAACCAACTAGTTTTGGCAGCGGCAATTCTCCTACAGCCAACTATACTTTCAAGAAAGGTATAATCAAGCTGATAATAGATGTCGTTTCATTGGACTTCCCTAGCTCTCTTACTCTTCCTGTATTCGGGTAGCGCCGCGGCTGAAATGAATAGTTCGGCTGAAATGAATAGTTCGGCTGAAATGAATAGTTCGGCTGAAACGAATAGTGCGGTAGTGGTTAAGGATCAAAATATTCGATTAATAATCGATATATCTGGCAGCATGAAAAAGAATGACCCCAACAACCTTCGGATTCCAGCTGTTAACTTATTGGCTAATATTCTGCCTCAAAATGCCTCTGCAAGTGTCTGGACATTCGGCAAATACGTAAATAATTTGGTCGCTTTTCAAAAGGCTGATAAAATTGGAAAAAGGACGTACTACGAAATAGCAGTCGTATCGATTCAAGCGGACTATTTACAAACATCGGCGAAGCCTTAGAAAAATCTATATTGGCGAACTCTACTGGTGGCACAGCCATTCTGTTAACAGATGGTGTCGTGGACATCAGCAAAGATCCAGCGATTAACTTAAGCGAAAAAAAGCGAATTCTAGAAGAGGTGATACCTAAACTTATTAAGGCAAATGCACAAGTTTATACCGTTGCGCTTTCTGATAATGCAGATACAGAATTGCTACAAGAGATTGCACATCGAACCGGTGGATTATTTGAGGTGGCCTTATCGCCGGAAGCATTGACCAGAATATTCCTGCGGATGTTTGATGAAGCCGTAAAACAAGACCAATTGCCGCTCGTAGGAGGGAGCTTTGATGTTGACTCTTCAATAGAAGAATTTACATTGCTTGTTTTTGTTGCGCCAGGGTCTATTCCGATGCAACTGCGATCACCTGATAATACCTTTTATCTTGCAGACAGCCATCCTGCATTCATTACATGGTACCGAGATAATGGATATGAATTAATCACTGTCACAAGACCCATCGAAGGGACCTGGAAGTTATTCTCCGACGAAGACCCTCAAAATAGAGTGACTATTTTGAGTGACCTAAAACTTGAAGTAACCAATCTTCAAAATACCATTTATGCAGGGAAAAAACCTCTCATTGAAGCCTACCTCCTACAAGATGATGAAATTATATCAGATGAACAATTTCTTGAACTCATGGATGTACAACTCGTTGTTAAGACACCCGATGGAGAACTTCTTGCAAAAAGGTTAGCGGATAGTTCAAAAGGCGTCTATTCGACATTGTTAGACCTTTTTGGCGCATCCGGAAGGTATTTGGTGAAGGTGAGTGTTGATGCTCGAACTTTTAAGCGAGAGTTCATCCAAGAAGTTGTTTTTGAGGCAGGCGTTGAGCTGGTATATCTAAAGGGCCAAAATAAGATTCAAGTCGCCCTCAACGCGACTATCTCGAACTCTCCAAAACTAAAGGTGATTGCTACGCTCACGGATGATAAGGAAAAACGGAGATTTGTTCCCCTCTCGATTAATGATGAAGGTAACTGGCAGGCAGCCTTAAAGAACATCGATAATGGAAAATATGATGTGGCAGTCAACATTAAATGCGAAACAGAGGCGGGTCGAAGAGTCGTATTAAATTCAAACCATCTGGAAATTGAAGTTGGCATAGTCGATAAAGAAGTAAGTGATGTTGAGGGTCTTTCCCTGGAAGAAAGTCCGTGGTGGGAAAAATATTTGGCCTATATATTGATTGGCTTTGGAAACATTTTGGTTTTTGGCCTTGGGCTGTGGGTCTACCTCCGTAGAAAAAGAGATTCTCTCATTGATGATGAGTTAATAGGCGAAATAGATGGCGATGCAAAAAGCGCTGCAGGCTCTATAGAAGAAGCTGAAGGCTCTTTACTAGAGGAACTAGAAACACCGGGGAAAGGCAGTCAAGAGGACACTAAATTGGCAAATGACGGATCAGCGGGGTTGAGTGAAAATGAATCCTATGAGTCAAATCAAGGTGAAGGTCTATCCGACATCGTCGATGCTTGGGGTGCTGATCTTAATAAAGAGCCCTCAGCTGATCTTAATAAAGAGCCCTCAGCTGATCTTAATAAAGAGCCTTCAGATGAAGTTCGTGAAAAAGGACAAAGTGATTCACTTCCTGTGGGTGACTTAGGCGTTGATTCAGTGAATAACGAGGATACAAAAGAACAACAATAGCTAGCAAGGACTGTTGTATTTAAAAAAGAAAACTTATGCGCTCCATAAATCGCCTGAATAATCGAGGGCGACTCTGAATGATTATATAAAAAAACATCAACATTTAGAGTTTTAGTTTATTAAGTTATTGAATTTTAAGGAATAAATATTTCCTTGAAAATTCATTTTAGCACCTCGGCCCTAAACGAGACCCGTCTTGAGCCCGTACTGATCTGGGTTCAACTTGCTATGTTAGTCTTAGCAAATTACAGTAGCCCTCTTACATTTCTAACACCAATTTCCCTAACACTGCACAAAGGTTTTCACTATCTATGAAATTTTCTAGTACCAGTACTTATATTGCGACCGAAGAATTGCAAATGGCTGTGAATGCCGCCGTAACATTAGAACGCCCCTTGCTGATCAAAGGTGAGCCAGGAACAGGAAAAACCATGTTAGCGGAGGAAATTGCTGGTTCTCTAGGCATGGAATTGATTTCCTGGCATGTTAAATCAACAACTAAGGCTCAACAAGGTCTCTACGAATATGATGCTGTGTCGAGATTACGAGACTCTCAGTTAGGTGATGAACGTGTACATGACATTAATAATTACATTGCCAAAGGAAAGTTATGGGAGGCATTTGCTGCCGATAAGAAAGTCGTACTACTCATTGATGAAATAGATAAAGCGGATATCGAATTTCCCAATGACTTGCTCTTAGAACTCGATAAAATGAAGTTTGATGTTTATGAAACTGGAGAAACGGTTGAAGCAAGGCAGCGACCTGTGATCCTCATTACCAGTAATAATGAAAAAGAATTACCGGATGCATTTTTAAGACGTTGTTTCTTCCATTACATTCAATTTCCTGACAGGGAAACAATGAAGGATATCGTTGAAGTTCATTACCCCAATATCAAACAAGATCTTGTGAAAGAGGCGATGGAGATTTTCTTCGATGTACGAAAAGTCCCAGGCTTGAAAAAGAAACCTTCTACATCAGAGTTAATAGATTGGCTGAAGTTATTGATGGCGGATGACATTCCTGAAGAAATTTTAAGAAATAGAGATACAACAAAAGCGATACCACCTTTGTATGGGGCTTTGGTTAAAAATGAACAGGATGTACAACTCTTAGAAAGATTAGCGTTTATGAATCGTCGGCAACAAAATAGCGGCGGCCCTCAGAAGGGGTAATCGTGTTTGCATACACTAATAACAACTTTTATTAAAATGACGAGAACTAATTTAGATGCTGATTAATTTTTTCCTAGCACTAAAAAATGCGCGAATTCCGGTTTCTATTACAGAGCTTCTTCACCTGCTCGATGTGCTGAGTGCGAAGCTGGTTTATGCTGATATAGACGAGTTTTATTATTTAAGCAGAATGGCCTTAGTTAAAGACGAACGTCATTTCGATAAATTTGACCGTGCATTCGGTGTTTACTTTAAAGGTCTTGAAGACCTTTCTTCCATGATTGCCTCCTTGCTGCCAGATGAATTTCTCCGTCGCGAATTTGAAAAAAGTTTGAGCCCCGAAGAGTTAGAGAAAATTAAATCTCTTGGCGGTTTAGAAAAACTTATCGAAGAATTTAAACGACAAGTAGAGGACGCTGCCAAAGCTAAATCGGATTCGAAAAAAGGTGAAGGAAAAGATAAGGACGGCGAAGGTAAGGGAGAGAACGGACGCGGTAAAGATGGTGATGAGCGAACGGGTAAAAAACGCCGAGGTAAGCGCAACTGGGATAAGCGCGACTACAAATCTTATGATGACAACGTAGAGTTGGGTACAAGGGGGATGAAGATTTCCCTGCGCCGATTAAGAAAGTTAGCTCGCACCGGTGCTGACGATGAATTTGATATAAACAGTACCATAGATAAAACAGCTAAAAACGGCGGTTTGCTCGACATTGTTATGCGTCCAGAAAGGCGGAATACCGTTAAAGTATTGTTGTTTCTCGACTACGGCGGTTCTATGGATGCCCACGTCAAAGTGTGTGAGGAGTTATTTTCAGCTGCTCGATCAGAGTTCAAACACCTTGAAACTTTTTACTTCCACAACTTCATCTATGATGGTGTTTGGAAGCAGCACAACCGAAGAATGAACGAGCGCCTTGATACTTTTGACCTACTGCACAAATATTCCCACGACTATCGTGTGATCTTTGTAGGTGATGCTGCTATGGCGCCTTATGAGATTACCCACGCCGGTGGAAGCGTGGAACACTGGAATGAAGAAGCGGGTGCGATTTGGATGCAAAGACTCCAGGATACTTTTGATAAACTTATTTGGATAAATCCAACGCCCTTGGATACTTGGGAATATTCAAATTCCGTCGCGCTGACCAAGAGCTTGGTTGACGATCAGATGTTTCCACTCACGATTCGCGGTATTGAAGACGGAATGAATTATTTATCGAAGTAAATGGATTGGGTTATAATAGGCGTTCATAAGTCCCACTGACTTTTATTTAACACTAGTTACCAATCCGCCGGGTATTTACGTGAACACTGCTGAATTTAGTGATGCACTTTTACATTGCATGATTCGAGATCGTTTTAAGTTAGAGAAGCGCTATCGAAACATAAGCCGAAACACGGGTGAAAATAAAGGCCAGAATGTAAAAAAAGAAGCTGAGATGAAAAACCTATCATCTCAGATCAAAGCCTCCCGAGCGACTGTTGAACAACGTAAATCGCAAGTACCCAAAGTTTCCTATCCAGAAATGCTTCCAGTTTCTCAGCGGGTCGCAGATATTAAAGCTGCGATAGCATCATCACAAGTTGTCATTGTCTCCGGAGAAACCGGTTCCGGTAAGACAACTCAAATTCCTAAGATTTGTCTTGAGTTAGGTCGTGGCATATATGGTCTGATTGGACATACTCAGCCCCGACGTGTTGCCGCAAGAACTGTCGCACATAGAATTGCAGAAGAGCTTAATGTTCCCTTTGGACAAAGTGTAGGTTACCAAGTTCGGTATACGGAAAAAACATCTCCAACGACACACATCAAAGTGATGACCGATGGGATACTACTAGCCGAGACTCAAGGTGATCGTTTCCTAGAAAAATACGATACCATCATCATTGATGAAGCCCACGAGCGAAGTCTAAATATTGATTTTCTCTTGGGTTATTTTAAGCGTATATTACCTAAACGGCCGGATCTAAAATTAATAATCACCTCTGCGACGATAGATGTTGATCGTTTCTCGAAACACTTTTCAGATGCGCCGGTTGTTGAAGTCTCTGGTCGAACTTTTGATGTCGAAGTATTATATCGGCCCTTAGTGTCCTTAACTAAAACAGAAGATGGTGATGAACTTATCTATCAAGGTATTTTAGAGGCCTTGAGTGAAATCACGTCATTTGATAAAACAACAGCGAAGAAAGGACAACAACTTCCCGGTGATGTTTTGGTATTTTTGTCTGGGGAGCGAGAAATACGAGACCTCGCTCACTTGATCAGAAAGTCCGATTTAAAAGGCTACGAAGTATTACCCTTATATTCCCGATTAAGTGTTTCAGAACAAAATAAGATTTTTCAAAAACATCGAGGTCGCCGTGTCATATTAGCGACCAATGTGGCAGAAACCTCACTCACCGTGCCCGGTATTAGATACGTGATTGACCCAGGTTTTGCGAGGATTTCTCGTTACAGTGTTCGCTCCAAAGTACAGCAATTACCGATTGAAGCCATATCCCAAGCGAGCGCAAATCAGAGAATGGGAAGGTGTGGACGTATTAGCCGAGGTGTCTGTTTAAGACTCTATTCAGAAGAAGACTTTCTAAGTAGAACGCAGTTTACATCACCCGAAATATTACGAACAAACCTCGCATCCGTTATCTTGCAAATGTTAACACTTAATTTAGGTGACATTAGCCTGTTTCCTTTTTTGGAAAAACCAGAACAGCGACAAATCAGTGACGGCTATCAATTGTTATACGAATTGCGTGCGGTTGAGAAAAATAAAAAGATAAGCAAACTTGGGAAAGAAATGGCAAGACTTCCAGTAGATCTCCGACTGGCAAGAATGTTATTGGAAGCGAATAAACAGGGATGTCTAAGTGAAGTACTGACAATCGTAAGTGCCCTTGCTACTCAAGATGTTAGAGAGAGACCCCATGATCATCAGCAAGCGGCAGACGAAAAACACAGACAACATTGGCATGAGGATTCAGATTTTCTTGCGCTCACCAAGCTATGGGATTTTATAGAGACAAATCGACAGGCACTCACAAACAATCAATTTAGAAAATTCTGTCGTCAAAATTATTTGTCGTATTTACGCATCCTTGAATGGCGGGAAAATCATCGGCAGTTACATTTAATGTGCAAGGAAATGAAACTGAAGGAAAATTCTGAACCGAGTACCTATCATTCTATACACCTCTCGTTACTTGCGGGATTGGTAGGGAATATCGGTGAAAAGACACGAGATAGAGAATACCTTGGTACTAGGAATCGACGGCATTTTATATTCCCCGGCTCCTCCCAGTTTAAACCTTTACCAAAATGGATCATGTCAGCTGAACTCGTCGAGACAACGCGCTTGTTTGCGCGTATGGTCGCAAAAATTGATAGTGAATGGATTGAGCCCTATGCCGAGCACCTTGTAAAACGGAACTATCATGAACCCTATTTTGATCAAACGAGTGCCCGTGTTCTTGCTTTTGAAGAAGTCATTCTTCATGGCGTCATCATCGTCAAAAAACGAAAAGTAGACTTTGGTCATGTGGATGTTGAGAAAGCGCGGCAAATTTTTATTCAATCTGCCTTAGTTGAACAAGAGTTGGAATCGAAGGCTGGATTTTACCGATCAAATTGTAAATTGGTCGAAGAGATTGAGCGCTTGGAATCTAAGTCGAGAAAACGGGATTTGTTAGTGGGTTCTTATGCTGTTTTCAAATTCTACGATGCATTGATACCTGAAGAAATAAACTCTGGTGCAAAGCTTGAAGCTTGGCGTAGGAAAGTGGAGATAGATGAACCGGAATTTCTCTTTATTGAAAAAGAGACCTTGTTGAAACAAGCACCCACTCTCGTCAATAGCGAATTTCCAGATAAGCTTGAGATAGCGGATACAAAATTAAAGCTAGATTATCATTTTGATCCTCAGCACGAAAATGATGGTGTCAGTGTCAATATTCCCGTTTCGATATTAAGGCAAGTGAGTAAATCTCAACTAGATTGGGTAATACCAGGCTTGCTTGAAGAAAAATGTTTAGCGTTGATTAAATCTTTACCGAAGGCGATTCGGAAGAAGTTCGTTCCCGCACCTGAATATGCAAAGAAGGTTGCGCAGGTGCTGGAGTTTGATGGTAGAGACTTGACTGAGACATTAGCTGAGAAACTGTTTCGACTAAGTGGAACTAAGGTAGAAGCAAGCGCCTTCAACATGGAAGCAATTGACCAGCACCTTAATATGAATATTAAGGTCCTTGATGAAAAGGGTCGTGTACTTTCAGCTAGTCGAGATATTTCGCTATTAAGAGACAAATTTAGCGAAAAGGCTGAAGTGCTTTTCTCAAAACGAGACAAACATCAGATCGAACAAACAGGACTAGATGACTGGACCTTTGGAGAACTGCCGCCTCAGGTAGAATTCAATCAAGCGAGTATCTTGATTAAAGGATATCCTGCGCTTGTCGATAATAAGACCTCGGTTGCGATCCAAGTTATTGACAATGAAAAGCAGGCTGAGCAAATTTCAGGAAAAGGATTGCTTCGATTGTTGATGCTTCAATTAAGTGATCAAAGGAAATATATTGAAAAAAACATACCTCACTTTGATCGATTTGCGTTGTTTTACGCAACAAGAGGGCCCAGAAAAGAATTGTTAGAGGACCTGGTTGACGCTATTTTTCGTTATACATTTATTGAAGATAAACCTAGCGTCAATCATAGAGCTTCATTTGAGCAACGTTTAGAGGCCAAGAAAGATTTGATATCGAATATGAATCTTATTGCAAGATTGCTTGAAGATATCTTAAAGCGAGCAATGCAAATTGATACAATGTTAAAATCTAATTCCATGAATGAGTCAGTGAAAAAGGACATTCAATTTCAAATGCAAGACTTGCTTGGTGTGAGGTTTATGAGATCGGTTCCTCTTTATTGGTTAAAGCACTATTCAAGATTTTTGAAAGCAATTGAATACCGATTGGACAAATATCAGGTCAATATAAACAAGGACCAAGAATCTCAGAAAGCGATTACAACGCTTAGAAAGAGACTAGAAGATGCCGAGCTTGCACAGCCGAAAAATACCGTAAAGTTTAGGTGGATGCTTGAGGAATTGAGAGTGTCTCTTTTTGCTCAACCACTGGGTACGAGCATGCCGGTTTCAGGGAAACGTTTGGACAAAGAATGGCTTAATCTAATGGGTAAATCAGGCTGAAAAAGAGGGCTCATTATTCATGTCTTTCTGCCGATACAGTATTACAGCGCAGTAAATAGTCAAGCGCGATACGGCAGCAAAATGCAGGTAAGATTAACATAGGGTCAGTTAAAGCAGGTTTTTAATAGGCAAATTAGCTTTGGCTCCTAAAGGCTTGTAAACATTGAATTTTGAGAGTAAAGTCTTCGTCCAATTTACTGAAGTTGATTGGGCCGAAGATGAGCGCCATAAATTGAGCGTTTTTAGGTGAAAGTTGTAAGATGAGAATTGGAAACGAAGAGTTATTGGTTCTAAGTGAGATCGATACTGATAGCGAAAATATCTTTAGTACTCTCGTACATCCCCTCGAGGATATTGGTTATTCAGTTCATATAGCAGACCCAGATAATTGTGTTTCAGCCATTGAAAAATATCATCCCAACATTGTTCTATTACCGTTTTCCAATATCCATGAATCTTTCGATTTTTCAGAATTGTTGCGTTGCATACACGCAAAAGACAATCAACTTGCGGTGATTATACTTGCGGCAGAGTCAAAAACTGCGCCTAGTGATAAGCTTGATCTTGGCGATAAGAAGACGCACGCACGCATCGAAAACGATTCGGCAAATGACAAAGTGGTGCATATTAAATCAGCTCAGGTTCAAGCGCTCTTGGAGCAAGGGGCAGAGGATGTTGTTTTTGGTTCACGGGAAGATGCACTGACAATCGTTATTATAAAGCGCGCTATAGAACATGCCCTAGAAAAGAAGCAGCAACGCCAACTATTAGATGAAAATAATGCCCTTCGCCTGCGCTTGAGTATTTTGGATGCGGATATGGCGGTCGCTAAACATACTGTATCTAGAATGTCTCCTGAATCACCGGCACAGCTCGGAGGCTTTCGTATGGAATACTTGAGTAGGCCTTGTTTGGATGTGGGTGGGGACTCGGTAAACTATTTCAAATTAATGGATGGACGCATCGTTTTCTATTTTGCGGATGTGTCAGGTCATGGTGCTCCAGCTGCTATTGTCACTGCTGCATTGGTGACCTTACAGCGCTTTTTTATAGAGGCTTGCGATTCAAATGCACTCACTAATACTGCCCAAATGCTGAGCTGGTATAATCAAGCGCTATTAGTGCAAGGATTTGATCAACATATTACAATGTTTCTTGGATTATTGGATGAATCGAAATCCACATTTCAGTATAGTAACGCCGCGCATTTTCCCAGCGTCATACTACAATCTAGTAGCAGTGTCGATTTTATAGAATTACAGGGATTGCCACTGGCAATGTGCAAGACTAAATATGAATGTAGAGAGCTAGAACTCAGTGAAACTTTTAATCTAGTCATGTTTTCCGACGGAGTGTTAGAAATCATGGGACGCAGTACGTTGGCAGAGAAGGAAGAAACCTTACTTTCTTTGGTAAGATGTGGAAACACTGAGATAGATTCACTAAGGGAAGCGCTCGGCTTAGATGAACTTGAGTACATACCGGATGATATTGCGATTTTTACGATAGCGAGGAAGAACTAGACATCATGGGTAATATTTTATACGCCAATCATGATAATGCGCATGTCCTAAAGTTTATTGGGGATGTACGCGTCACTCTGGGGCCGACCTTAAGCACGTTTGTGCGGTCTATGAATAAAACTAAAGATAGTAAATCGATCGTTGTTGATCTCAGTGAAACAACGTGTATCGATAGTACTGCTTTAGGGTTTCTAGCAAAAATTTCTCTTCACTTTCAAAAATTTCAAGATAGTAAGCCGACGATTATATCCACTAATCCCGATGTAACACGGATATTAGTTAGTATGGGATTTGATTCGATTTTTATTATTTCTGAATCAGATATTACAAAATGCAGTGATCTAGCAGAATTGCCTGTTCAGCATGCCTCAGAGCCTGAATTACGAGAACAAGTCATTGATGCTCACCAAACGCTGATGAAGCTCAATGGAAAGAACAAAGCCTGCTTTACTAATCTAGTAGAAGCATTAGAAAAAGAAAAACATGATGCAAAGCCTCTTAAGCGTAGAGCAAGCTAGCTCGTATAAATCAGGCCTTAATTGTGTAAGCTTGTTACGCGTACTTTGGTCTTAACAAATTCCGAGGGTGGCAGGTTAATTAAACCGGCTATCTTTCTAATAAAATGTTCCTCGTACTTATCCAACCTTCCATCTGCAAAAGCTAAATGCCAGCAGTTTTCTAGTAGCTCAATTTTTTCATCGTTATTAAAATGCTTGTTTATCAATGATGTAAACTGATAAAGATCATGGGAGTCTTTTGTTTCTTCTGCCGCAAGATCAATTAACGACAAGAGCTCATCTTCATTCAGATCGAAGGTTTTTCTAAGTAAGTCAACAATGAGTATTGTTTCACTCTCATGATTATCATAATCCGAATTTGCCAACTCAAGAAAGATCGCAGCTGTCGCAAATTCGATTTTATTCGTGCCTTCAGTCTCTTCACTTATCTGAAGAGTATCTTCAAAAAACTTTGTAATTTTGTCTAACATTGTAAAAATTATCCTAAGCTAATTCAGCATGCTTTAGTGCATCAAACACTATATCTAAAGAACCCTTCGCGTCAAACATATGATCACTAAGATATCGCCGGTATTTTTTCGCGCCGGTGCATCCCAAAAATAATCCAAGTAAGTGTTTGATAATGTGCTTCGGGTGTTCACCAGGTACTAAGGTTTCTTGACCGTACTGAATAAATTGAGAAACAATCTCCAGTCGACTTGGAGACTGAAAATTGAAAATTTGTCGTTCAATCTCCGCTAATAAATAAGGATCATGGTAGGGCACTCGCCCCATCATCACACCATCCACTTTACTCAATTGCTCGACTACTTGTTGAGTGGTTTTAATTCCGCCATTAATAAAAAACTGTAAATGAGGGAAGTCGTTTTTAATTTTATAAACGTAGTCATATTTAAGCGGAGGTATTTCACGATTTTCCTTAGGCGATAGTCCCTCAAGAATGGCCGATCGCGCGTGGATATAAAAAACTTCACAGCCAGACTTTGCGACTTCTTGAACAAAATTGTGGAAAAATTCATAGGAATCATATTCGTCGATGCCTATGCGGCATTTTATGGTGACCGGAATGTTAACTTGTTCTTGCATCTCATGAAGACATTCAGCCACCAGTTTTGGTTCTGCCATCAAACAGGCACCGATCCCACCATATTGAACACGATCACTTGGACAACCGACATTTAAGTTGATTTCTTGGTATCCCGCATCTTCCACCATCGTTGCGCACTGGCGCAGTGCAACTGGATCACTGCCACCAAGCTGTAAAGCACAAGGCTCGTCCCTCGCGTGTTTTAAATAGTGTTGAGCGTCACCATGAATCAGCGCCCCCGTGACGATCATCTCTGAAAACAATAATGAATTGGGGGAGATCAAACGGAGTAGGGCACGACAATGACGGTCGGTGCATCCCATCATCGGAGCGACGGATATTCTTCTGTCCATAGAATTGGCAAAGAAGTGCGGCTCTAAGCCATTTTCGCTGTTTTTATAGGCTTTAGTGATATTTGAATTTTTGGTATTTGTTAGCATTTATTGACTTTATTTACTTAGTGGTGTCACATATGTGTCACTAGAATTATGTGACACCGGAGAGAAAGTGGCTTCATTTACAGTAATAAAGCGAAAAAAATCTGATGGAACGTTTAGATACATGACCAGGATCAGAGTTAAAGAGCAAGGGAGCGTAGTTTACAACGAGTCTTGCACATTCTCAAAGAAGGTGTCGGCGACAGAATGGGGTAAACGGAAGGTCTTAGAAATTGAACAGGGAGGATATGGTAATGAAGCTTCTCAAATCTCAATTCGAGAACTCATATATAAATACATTAACGACCCACACGTTGAATTGGGAAGAACAAAAAGAAATGTCTTGGACTTGTTGATGAGTTGCAATATTGCGATGGAAGACGCTACGAATCTAAAACTCCACCATATTGTAGATCATTGTAAAATCAGAAATGAAAGTGGTGCGGGGCCAGCGGTTCCGTCGCAAATTTCGCACTTGTTGGGTAAAACAACAAAGCGGTATTCGACCTACGCAGCTAAAGCGTAGAACTGTTCTGTCGGTGTCAGATCACCGGTCCGATTCTTTTTCATTTGTCCCTTTTTGAGCATCGCTACCAGCTCAATTCCAGCCAGAGTACTCTGCGCTGTTTGAAAACTGTTGAAGCCTAACATCAAGCGAGTGATGCGTTTGATCCGTCGGTGATCGGAATGCCGCATCACTTGTTCTACAATGTTGTTTAGGTATTTGCATTGGCGGATGTTGACTCTCCGATTATTCACATCGTTGAACTGCTTTATGCCCGCATTGTTCGCGCCACTTTTATCGATATTAACTAAGCTTGGCTTACCATTTCTACCGACAGCTTTATTGAAGAAGCGCAGCGCCGCTTTGGTGTCGCACTTAGCGGTCAGTAGAAAGTCAATCGTATCTCCCGCTTTATCAACTGCACGATAGTAGTAGCGCCACTGACCCCTTACTTTCAAATAGGTTTCGTCCATCCGCCACCGAACCCCCGGTCGTTTCTTCTTTTTATGGAAGGCCTTTTCTAGCTTCGGCGCATAGTGAACAACCCAGCGATTCAGAGTACCGTGATCAACCACAAGGCCACGCTCTGCCATCACTTCTTCAATATTGCGATAGCTGAGCGCATAAGAACGGTACCATCGAACACATTGAAGGATTCAGGGTTTCGGTGTATGGCGGCCTTTGAAGGAGATCATGAATTGCTCAGATATTACAGTTTATCGACGTCATTCTACCTGATGACGATTTAGCGCTTCTGGATGCGACAGAACCTTATTGTCAACGTTAAAACCCAAAGAACTTAGGCAGAAGGACGAACCGCTGGAAATTTACGCATTTCTGGACGGGCACTAGCTCTTGCCAGTCTATAACTACTGCTGTCCATAAATGAGTAATTTTCGATAGATGAGTAGCCATAATGTATATCCTTCCTGAATAATAAGTCATTCAAGCTGTTCATTTAGTGTCCAACGTGTTTTTATGGTTGCGGTCATACAATAATTGTGTTTCCAACAATAATAAATTTTCCGGAGAAGATTATGAATGTAGATCGTATTATCACTATCGTAGGTATTTTAGCGGCCGTGGCCGCAGTATTTTTGCCCCTAGAATGGTGGGCCTTGATATTGTTAGTTGTTGGTTTAGTCGGAGGCTTCGTTACTCCGGCACCTGACATGATGACAAGAATGGCCTATATCATCGCGGCTGTTGGACTGCCGACCGTTGCCAATAGCCTAGATGCCATTCCGCAAGTCGGCGGACAATTGAACGCGATTATCGACAACTTTGCAGTAGTCATTGGCGGCATGGCCATTGCCAGCTTCATTATGACGTTAAAAGATCGCGTCATGGATAGCGGCGACGCAGAGTAATCATCAACTACCTAAGTCGTTGGTGAAGCATGTCCTATCAATAGACAGCCCTTGGGGCTTGTCAGTATAGTGAGGAGACAGGCTTAGTAATAAGACCGGATGGAGATTTCCATTCGGTTTTTTTTTGTTTCTATTATTCTTAAGGCACCTGCCTGTCTATATAGGTAGCAATTTCTCAGAGCCTTGTTGTGATTTGACATCGACTGCAGCCGACCGGCTTCCTCACTCATTGATTACCGTACTTGTTTTAGGAAAAATTCAGGTATGATGCAATAAAGCTGGTTTGCAAGCGCTTTGCACCAATCGACGCTGGCAATCTACATTCCCTTCATAAATTGCCACGGTCGAAAAAGAGTACCTCAAGAAGAGATAGGCTCCGCAACAAATACAGGAATCTTGCGCGTGGTTTTAGCTTGATAATCGTTATAAGGAGGATAGGCCTTGGCGCTGTCGTCCCAAAGAGATTCTCTCTCATTTTCATCATTCACTTCTCTAACACACATATTGATAAGATCGGTTTTATTGCGTATTTCAACCATCTGATTAGCACGAAGATTATAGACCCAGCTTGGATTCTTAGGCTGCTCCCCCCATCGCTCCGATTAGCACATATGAATCATTTACCTTTACTCTCATGAGAGGAATCTTTCGAACGCCACCCGTCTTATTACCTGTGTGGGTCACGATAATGCAGGGCATTCCCGTATCAAGTAATGTGCTCCCTTGTGTTCCACCACTTCCCTCATAGAGTTCAACTTGTTTCCGAACCCAGTCCAACCTTGGAGGTATATAATCAGACATCACTTAATTCCTTTTGAGATTAGATAAATTTGATTCTAACAGGTCAATTTCAATATCTTTATACCATGCTTTAACTGTAAGGCCGGTATTATCTGTATCAGACATCACCGCAATCCCTGTCGCCTTAGATGGATACTCACTAAATATTTTCTGATAATCATGCCAAGGATGTACTAACTCGTCCTGCCAAACATTACCAAGCTCTAGTCCGTACCGGGTTTGACTTCTACATCTAAAACTAAGCGTAAGTTAGCCACCATATAATTATGATAAGTGTGTGATGGTCGACCCGGCTTATGAGGATTGTAGGCCACTACGGCACCTTCTTGGTGACCATAAAGTGGTTTCACCGTGACGTCAGAATCAAGAACCCAAGCTTGTGTGAGTAGCGGTTCATGGCGCCTTTGCAAATGTGTTTGCAACCAGCGAACGCCTTGGTCTTCATCCATCTTATGTAATGCTCGACGGGCAGAGTCATCACTGACCACTTTCGTCATGCCCAATAGTTGTGTGTTTATTTGATCGCCTAACAAACTGGCCATGTGAGCATGTCGGTTCTGACCTGACAAAATAGACAGCAAAAAAGAACCCAGCACATTCACTTTTTTGGGTGCATTGTTACTCTGATAATGCAGTGGTGCACTAGCCACTCAAGGCGCAAACAAACCACCCAACTTCAAAAATTGAATAAAGAAAGGCAACTGACCCATCGGGGTAACAGCGGCATCTGGATCCCATTCAATGTGCACTTTTCCATCGAAAGTATCGGTTGCCAAGGTCGTATCTACTGTGTCTTGCATAGGTAAATTGTCTTCACCCTTTGGGGGAGTCATAGCAATCTCCTTGTGATCGTGTCTTACCGGCATTATTTAGACTATTTGATCACTTTGATACTATTTAGGGCGGGTTCTACTGCTTTTTCTAGGATAAAGCAGGATAGTGTATAATCCTGCTAGATATTTTCTACTTACGAGTCAAAAAGCTTATGCTGGTTAGACAAAAAGGAGAGCGTTTTTTCTTCATAGGGGGGCTCTTGTTGACTGCAATTGTCGTCGCTGGATTTTTACCACCTGCTTTTCTAAGGCCAAGTGGCGTACTTTCGGTGCCTTTGCTCTACCACGTGCATGGATTAGTTTTTTTATCATGGTTCCTCCTGTTTTCATGCCAAGCCAAGCTGATCCTGGGTCAAAACAAAAGCCTGCACCGGCGCTTAGGCCAATCTAGTTTGTTAGTGGCGACGGCAATGATCGTTCTCGGCTACTTCATGATCCGGGCAGCGTTTAGCAATCCAGAATTTAGTATTGGAGGCAATGGAGCTGTTGCGTCAACGTTGTACCCTGTCACAGACATGGTGAATTTCAGTATTGCTTTTGCCCTAGGATACGTGAATCGAACGAATGGCGTCGCGCATAAGCGGCTTATGCTACTGGCAGGGATATTGATTCTAGACCCTGCGATAGCGCGACTGGTTGAGACAATTGGCGCACCTTTCCCCTTGATTCCCATCATTGAACTTTGTTTGTTTGCGAGTTTAATAGGCTATGATTTTCTTAAACTGGGAAGGCCGCATTGGACAAGCCTGCTTGGCCTGGCCCTCTTCTTCTTGGCGATGGCCGCCAAGTTGATTTTGGCGCAACATCCACTCTGGGCAGATTTTGCCGTTTTTGCATTTGGTTAAATGACAGTTAGCCGGTGTAATATCGCGATAGTTTCATGCTAATGAAAATGAATAAATGCTTAAAATATTTCCTTGCGATAGTTTGCGCGGTCGCCTTATGCGCGATGTTTTTTGTTGAAATTTGGGATGCCGAAAATAATCTTGCGACCGAGGAAAAAGAGCAAGTCAAATTCACAATTACTGAAACGCAAGCAAGCAAAAATGGCGGCATTGCGCATGCAGAATATATTGGTAGCGATACCTGTGCTAACTGCCACCAGACACAATATGAAGATTGGCGTCATTCTCATCATGATCAGGCAATGCAACATGCCTCCAAAGAGACGATCAAGGGTGACTTCAGTAATGTAACCTTTACTGTCTTGGCACAAGATAGCGTGTTCTATAAGAAAGAAGGTAAGTTTTTTGTCAGAACCGCAGGTCCTGGAGGCGAGCCTTCTGATTATGAGATAGCCTATACCTTTGGGGCTTCACCCTTGCAGCAATACATTGTCAACTTTCCCGATGGCAAGTTACAAATGCTACCCATCGCCTGGGATACCTTGGAAAGTCGCTGGTTCCACTTGCAAGAATCCCAGAAGCCTCAACATAACGAATGGATCTATTGGACCAATGGCGGCCAAAACTGGAACAGTATGTGTGCCGATTGTCATACCACTAATTTGAAAAAGGGTTATGACAAGGACCAACAAACGTATAGCACCACGTGGTCGGCAATTGACGTTGGCTGTGAAGCCTGCCATGGACCCGGTAGCAAGCATATTGTTGCGGTAAAAAACAAGAACTATCAAGCGGGTACCACCGACCCTGAAATTGATATGGAAAAGGGTGAAAATTCTCAAGTATTGGTTGATAAATGTGGGCGCTGCCATTCTCGTCGACAGCAACTGACAAGTGTCTTTGCACACGACAGTGATAACTTGCTAGATCATTATTTGCCCGCTGTGCTTCAACCTGGCCTCTATCATAGTGATGGTCAGATTCGTGAAGAAGTATTTGTTTATGGCTCATTTATCCAAAGTAAAATGTATCACAACGATGTCAGCTGTATCGATTGCCACGAACCCCACAGTGTTCGGCTTAAAGCTTCCGGAAATGCACTGTGCATCAGCTGCCATATAAAAGATCAATATGACACACCCGGCCATCATCACCATCAAGCCAATGTAGGCGGAGAACTGTTAGACCTTGAACGCTCGGAAGGCAACCAATGTGTTGATTGCCATATGCCTGGGCGCATATACATGGGCAATGACTTTAGAAGAGATCATAGCTTACGTGTTCCACGGCCTGACTTAAGTGTTAAATACAATACACCCAATGCTTGTTCAAGCTGTCATCAAGAGGAGGGCGCGCAATGGGCGGCTAATAAGATAGAAAACTGGTTTGGTAAGCATCGAGCGCCTCACTTTTCTGAAACATTGGCTTTCTCAGAAGCGCAGCCAGAATCAGCCATTGAACCACTGTTAAACCTACTTGAAGACGAGACACAACCGGCTATCGCCAGGGCCACTGCCGCTTATATTCTCTCCCCCTTAAACTATTTGTCAGGCGTGAGGGACGCGATGAATGAAGCATTGACTAACAAGGCGCCTCTGATTAGAAGCCAGGCAGCAGGTGCTTTTTTTGAATTGCCCCTTGAAGAGAAGCTTCAACCCTTGTCTGCATTGCTTCAAGATCCAGTGCGTGCAGTGAGAATTACAGCTGCGCGAGGTCTAGTTGAAGTTCGGCGCAGTCAAATTCCAAAAGCTTTGCGCATAGCTTTTGATCTTGCTAAAACTGAATATCATAATTCACTCGCTATAAATGCGGATTTCGCATCAGGACGCGTACAAATAGCATTGGATTATCAAAAAAAGGGCCAGTTGGCGCTGGCAGAAAAAGCTTACCTCAGTGCCTTGGAGATAGACAAACACTTCAATGTAGCCCGTATAAACCTAGCTCAACTTTACTATCTACAACAACGCCTAGTAGAAGCAGATAAACTCTATCGTACTATTATTGAGCAGGAACCTGCTGCGACATCTGCTCACTATGCACTCGGATTATTGAAGGCGGAACAGGGTGAATATGAAGCGGCTGCCACTTTTCTTGAAGCTGCAGGCAACTCGGGTAATCATCCACGAGCCTGGTATAACCTTGCTGTGCTTCGTCACCAGCAGGGTAAAATCCAAATGGCTGAGCAAGCTTACTTAAAAGCTTTGGCGTTTAGCCCATTTAACCCAGACTTTCTTAATGGGCTATTAATTCTTTACATACAGCAGCAGCAATGGCAAAAAGCCAATTATTTGATTAAAAATCGCTTGGAAAAAAGGCCAGGTGATAATTTTTTACTGCGATTAAAAAGCACTGTAGAACGAGCGCAATATCAGGCTGCCTTATCTCCCTAAGACTCAATATCGCTTATACCTGATTGATGCGGCATGTTAGCGTGAGTCTTTAACCTTATTAATCCATCGATCGTGCAATGGCTCGAAGAAACGCTATGTTTTCCATCTCTTGATTTTCCGACTCATTGTTTGTTGTGCCGTAGGTACGATTTGCTGACAATTTTACAATCGTCACATCCCGTGATGGGTCAACATAAATAAATTGGTTATAGACACCAATCGCGGAAAACTCGCCGTCATCTCCTGCCGGCACCCACCATTGATAACCATAACCGAGAGGTAATACATGGCCACCGACGACAACGTTTCCGGCTTCAAGACGTTCGGCGCCCGGTTTGATAGATGCGGCAACCCAATCTTCAGATACAATTTGTATCCCTGACCAATTTCCCTTTTGTCGGTACAACTCCCCCATCTTTGAAGAATCACGAGCAGTTAAATTTAGCCCGCCAAGCGCCATTTCCATTCCTGTCTTATCTACCAGCAACTGACCGCCTGATTCCATGCTTAAGGGCTCACATATTTTATTTTGCATATAGCTTGTAATCGACTGCCCAGTAACCGCGACCAGTAATAGTCCCAGCGCCTGTGTGTCGGCAGAATTGTACTGACAAATCGTACCAGGTTTTGTTTCGTTTTGAATGTTGGCAGACAAACTGCTCCAGAGTCGATTCACCTGACATCACTGCTGCAAGCTTTAATACATCAGAGTCGTCATCACTATAATCTTCACTCCATCGAGCGCCAGATGACATTTGCAGAACATGCTTGATACTTACGCCATCATAAGCTGAACCTTCTAATGACTTGATATACCGTGTAATCGGCGCTTCAATTGATTCGATAAGACCCTCTTCAATGGCAATACCTACAAGTGTCGCAATGAAGCTTTTCGCGACTGACCATGAAATCCAATTTACGTCTCGACCGCCAGTCAACCAATACTGCTCAAATGTTACCTTTCCGTCTTTAAGCACCAACAATGCACTTGTGTCTGTATTTTTGATAAAAGCCGTTGAGGATTTTTGTTCTTCCTCGAATTGATAATGAGTGGGTAGAGAAATTTTCGCGCCTTCTGCAAATTGAAAAGGGCTGCTGGAAGGGCTTAACACGTTAGTGGGGAATACAGACGCCATAGATGAAAATACATCATGCTGCGGTTCGCCCCTATACAAATTCAAACTTCTACTCTTAATGGGTGGTGTGCTCATCTTATAGCCTCTAGGTGTTCATCCCTTACATTTAGCGGAAATTCACATCCTTCTGAATCTGTTATGACCCCATCTTAGGCATTTCAATTAGCCCGAGTTGTAGAAAAAAAGAGAAGTAATCCGATAGTCCAGATTGCGTTATAATTTTTCCATCTTCTACTTTGCAAATGGTGACATCATTAAATTCGAATGTTTTTCCCGTCGGGGGTATTTCTTCGAATGATCCTGACTGGGTTCCTCTAATGGTAAGGCGTACGATTATTTTATCCCCAGCATCAATTAATTCATTTATCTCTTCTCGATAGTCTGGAAAGGCGCCACGGAGCTTTACAACAAGTGCTTCTATACCCGCTAGGCCAAGGCCCCAATCTGTATATTTATAGTCGGCTTTGAATCCCTCCCCATAAAATTCACTTATCCTCGATACATCGCCTTCGCTCCAAATAACCTGGCAGGCGTCTCTCACGATTTGTGCATTTGTCATAGAAATTTCCTGTTAAGTGATTGGCACATGCCAAGTATGAGTATCTTAATCGAGTCTATATTAGGTCGATCGTATTATATATGTCGACTGTACTATTATGTCCGCGTTTTCGTTATAGTAGATTTCAAGTGAAGGTCAGAGTAAGAAGACGTGCCGAATAAAAATGTGGTAAAAAAAACAAACATTCGACGCCGATCGGACAAAGGAGAAAATACAGCACAGTTATTTTTGGCGGCAGCAGAGACAATACTGATTGACCAAGGTTATGCGAATCTGTCAATGCGTAAGGTGGCTAATCTCGCGGGTTTAACCCTGGGGAATTTACAATATTATTTTCCGTCTAAAGAAGCGCTTGTTAATACATTGCTTGATAATTGCATTCAAGGATATTTGGATAGATTCGAGAGAATTCGCGCCCATGCAGGAACCGATCCAGAAGAACAATTTAGGTCGCTAATTAAAGACATACTTCTTGATCTTAATACAAAGAAAACAACCGTCTTTTTTCCAGAGGTATGGTCATTAGCAAATCATGATAAAACGACCAGCAAGTCATTAGACAATATGTATCAAAAATATCGTCTGGTGCTCATAGAGGTCATCACCTTAATTAATCCCGCCCTTTCGAATGAACAAGTGAGAAGAGCAGCGCTTTTTTTCTCGGCCTCGATGGAAGGGCACACGATTTTTATCGGACATGACAAACCTTGGAAAAAGGAAACTATGGCAATTATTCAAATGGCGACTGAATCTTTTTTATGGTTGATCAAATCAAAGCATATTCCCATCTAAAATATCCTCGACCCTCAATTTATCGACCCT
>JBLHIH010000015.1:0-44006 GCA_047616645.1 Flavobacterium sp.
ATCCTTCACCGACACCAATAATGCTACTCTCGAAACTAGCAATTATATTATTATTCAGGTGCTCCGCTAAGACTTGATTCAGCCAATCACAGCTAAGATCGCCCTCTGTCAACGGCATAACGCGTTCTGAGTCTTGCTTATTCTCGACTACTTCTGATTGGTTCAACTTTTAGCTCCTCAGGGAAGTGATCTTTATAGTTGAAATGCACAAGCTCTATTGTCGGGGCGACTACCAATTCAGTAAACGCACTATTGTGCATAATATATTGAAAGCCAAAAAGTGGTTGGGTTTTCAGCATTACAGATAAGGCATGAGCGATCGCCCCACCATGGCTTACAATGATAATGTTTTCATCTTCTTGTTCTGCCAGAATCTCACTGATAGCGTTTGTCATCCTGTCAGCAACTTGTCTCGGAGATTCTCCATTGTGCCCACAAAAGTCGTCGTCCTTGATTGATCGAGGTGCATAACCATTCTCATGAAGTGCTTTGTAGGTAATACCTTCCCAATCACCAAGAAAACCCTCCTGCAGGCCTTCGTGACAATGTATCGGCAGGGTTAGTGCGTCGGCAATAAATCCACCGGTATCACGCGCCCTTGATAAAGGACTGGTATAAACTCGATGGTATTTTATTGGCCAGCTTTTTAACAACTCACTTGTTTTTTGCGCCTGTTTTATACCGCGCTCAGTGAGGGGAGACTCTGACTGACCGTGGGCAATCTTTTCCTGATTACCAATAGTCTCTCCATGCCTGATCAACATTAAGTGTCTTGTCATCTAAAACTCTTTCTCTATTGGCCTGTTGGAAAAAGTCTGCATTGATAGTGAAATGGATAAGCACATCAATTTCATTATCTGCAAGCGATATTCCTGAGGTCATTTCAATTGAACAAAATCGCAGTGCTTAAGTTACCTCGAACACCTAAAAACCGTCAAGGATGATTTTTATTTTTTTAATCATGGGCGCATCAATAATGAGAAAGATCGGACGTGGATTGCTGGTAATCCAAACAAAGCTAGCATGTGCAGATCATTGGATGTCACAGTCATCCAGATTTTACTAGTAATCTATCTGAACAAGGTTCTGTGACATCGCTAAAGAATATTAATCCTTATGGTAAATCCATTGATCTAACAAATAGTGAAAGTGTCGTATTTTTGATTCTTGATAGCGGGCAAAAACGGGGCTTTCTGCTTGAGTCGCATGCAAGCCTATCTGTACATTTGGTATGTTCATTGAATCCTGATTGAAAACCCGCGCCAACATGCCCAGTTCTTCGGCATCAGTCCAATCTTGATCTTCATTCAGCATGTTCAATTTGGCAGGGGCAGGACGCTCTCCCTTGAAGGGGGATAAAAAGTAAACTTCCATAATGCTTTTGTCAGGGTCGTCACCATAAGGTCGAAATCGATATTGAATGCGATTGAATACACACCAGGGATGAAAATTGGGGAAAACTGAATAGTAGATACTATCGGCTAATTCAGCATCAGAAACTTCGCGATCGACCACGCCATTCAGCATCGATCGTGCGCCGGCAGCCGACATTGCTCGGGCTGTCATACCCTGCGGTAATTCTGCAACGGGCGGCCCATCTGCTCTTCTGTCGGTAATAGCATCGAACATATCCTGTTCACTCGGCACAAAATTGATATGCGGGCTTGGCGTACCATTTGGCGTGATGGCGCGAGAAATATTACCCCAAACATCGTATTGTGAGTTTTCATCGCCGACACCTGCGAGCAGTTGAGGATGCGTCATAATGACATGGTAGGCTTCCATAAAGGCTTCTTGAACAACTTTCCAATTCGCCTTCATGATCTTTCCCACATGGGCGCTGGTATAACAGTTTTCCGGTTGCCAAACTTCAAAGTGTTCGGGTAATACACCCAAGAAATCCATTAAAGGTTCAGGTTGGTCACTAGACATATTGATAAAAACCCAACCACCCCAGGTACCTACATGAGCACCGGGCAAACAAAATTTTTCATCTTCAATATCTGGGAAGTCCCAGCGAGACGGAATATGTTTCAGCGAACCATCAAGTTTCCAGGTAAAGCCATGGAAGGGGCACGTAAATTGACCAACACTGCCGTCTCTGTCTCTGAGCCTTCGGCCGCGGTGCAAGCAGGCGTTGTGATGCGCCTTAATACCTTCGTCTGTGCGGACGACAATTATTGAGTATTTTCCAATCTCATAAACAATATGGTCTCCCACATTCGGAATTTCTTCTTCCCTACAAGCCATTTGCCAGACCCTGGGCCAAAGTTTTTCCATCTCCAGATCGTGAAATTCCTTCGAGGTGAATTGACTGATAGATACTTTGACATCCGGCAGATCGATAGGATTTGTTAACTTAAGTACCTCGGGGGCGGGTACTCGATCGCTTGCGATTAGGTCTTGATAGCTAATCCCAGACGAATGTGCCGTGATTTTGTTAGATTCACTCATTTGTGTATCCTTGAAATTAAAATAATGCTTAGCGTCAATACACTATGCGAAATTTGTAACGATTGGATCGCTATATTTACTAGAATCTCAGCTATCTTTATCCACATGCGCTGCAGCGTGCCGGTTTCCTGCGGGCGGTGTTTGCTTTCCACCTAGCCAGCCCAGTAAATGCAGGTCAGCATGCTTAAGCTCTCCGCTTACATAGCGTCCATCATTGTGGAACAGTCCACACTTATCCGTGTCATTGACTTCAATAAGACCGTTGTCCTGCAGCGAATAAGTGGCTCCGGTCAATGGATGTATTAAGGTTGGCATTTTTTGTTCCTTGATTAAGGCATAAAACAATCAGTGCTGATTGTTATTGTGCAAGACTCACTAGCACTCTGTCAATGGGCATTAGTCAATGTGTTTAATTTCTTTGCTTTAGGTGCCGCTGAGTCGAGCAACAACAGGCGCGAATGCGTCCATCGCATCTTCACTGACTGTGATATATGAAATACCATAAACTTCCCTGCGCTTTTGTAACTCAGCACAAATGGTTTCAACAGAACCGAAGAGGGCGTGAGGGTATGCAGCCATTTGCGCATCAGAGAAGCCATACATTTTAGCAAAGTTCTGCAGCACGGGCCCTGGATCATCCATCACAAAAGTAAAATAGGCGCCTATTTCAATTTCCAATTCATCAAATCGCTCGCCCGCACCATCACGAATCCAGCCAATTTTCTTCATGGTCTGAGCTTCCGTTGAAGATTGAACCCCATCTGGCCCAAGAATACCGGCTCGATTATTGAAATTTAGACTCACAATATCTGCCTCACGGCCAGCCAGCCTGAGAATTTTGGGTGACCCTCCGCCAATCATAATAGGTGGGTGAGGTTTTTGTACTGGTTTTGGCACACCCTCAAATTCTCGCCAGGCTAGTGTTTCATTGTTGATATTAAGCTCACCTCCAGCTGTGTAGGCCTTGGCGGCGGCAATTACGTCTGCCAGCCTGTTAATTCGGATGCCAGGAGAGTCCATCGTTATTCCCAATGCTTTATATTCTTCCTCAATCCAGCCAGCACCCAAGCCAAACTCAAGCCTGCCATTCGACAATAAATCAATAGTCATTGCTTCTTTGATTAAAGTCGCGGGGTTGTGATAATCGATACAAAAAACGCGACAACCAATTTTTATCGTGCTCGTCACCGCTGCTGCATAGGCCATAGCAGGGACCGCTGCCAATCCTTGTACAGGGTGATTGGTCCGGGTTAAGGCCTGTCCTGGTCCTATAATATGGTCAGCAAGATGAAATGCCGAATAGCCTTTTGCTTCAGCCCTGACAACCTTTTCTTGCCATGCATCGCCACTTTCTGCGTTGAAAGACTGTACTGCAAATCGGAATGGTTTACTCATCATGCCCTCCGGTTTTAGTTGCTTCAACACCACAACAATATCGAATCCCTCTTCTCAGCAATTCATAAAATTGTGGCTTATCCCAAGATCCTTTCTCGATAATAGGATAATAATCAAGCATGGGCTGCATGTCATAGTGCCCACGACAATGCCCGAGGTTTAAATACACGACCTCACCACTGCCCACTTTGTTAATGTAATACAGAGGTCTTTTTTCAGTATCCAACCAGTCTTCTTCGATAAAACCAGTCGCTTTTCCGGAAAAATCCGCATACAACAATTGGTGAATGTCGCCATGTATCCGACTTAGGTAGAGCTCATCATCCGTTTCAAATTCTCCTATACCTTTTACGAGTTCGTGATCGGCATCGGCAGTCTTAACCGTAAAGGGTTGTATAGGCGGGTGGGCGATAAACTGTGTCCCCAGCGTTTTCATCAGGATAGGCGCAATCTCTGGTGCATTTACACCGCCACCATCAAGAAACTCCAGTATGGAATTAGTACCGTGCAAAGCAAACCATTTGCCGCCATCCTCTACCCATTTTTGTAGGGCAAGTTGCTCATCTTCGCTGGGCAATAGATTGCAAGTATAAGTGATGAGAACCTTAGAATTCGAAATGGCTTCAATATCACGATAACTGTCGGCAACCTTCACACGTATATTCGAATTTTCTGCGAGCAGCTTTAAGAGCTCCAGGCGGGCAAAATCAATATCATGAAACTGTCCGGCAGCAACTAGGTATAAAGCAATGGGATCTGCCATCTTTATCTCCTTTCTGCTGGGTTTAGTATTGAATTCGTTTGGTCAAACCTCCGTCAATAACGACATTGGTTCCCGTTGTAAAGGCGGCCCTTGGGCTTGCTAAAAGCGCAACCTGGGCGGCAATTTCATCGGCAGTACCCATTCGACCGAGGGCAATGTTCTTCACTGTAGAGTCGTAAAGTGGGGTCATGTGGTCCTTAATCATATTCCATGAACCACCTTCGATGTAAATAGGTCCAGGACTCACGGCATTAACCCTGATTCCTTTTGGTCCTAGCTCCTGGGACAAGGCACCGGAGTAATTCAACAGGCCCGCTTTCATCGCATTATAGGGACCCGCGCTAATGAAATGTTCTAGTGCTGCTGTGGTTGAGATCATCACGACATTGCCGTTATCTGATTCTTCCAGAAAGGGCAGGCAGGCCTCAACACCATGAACCGCTGACATCACGTTGTAGTCGAACTGTGATTTCCAACCTTCATCACCAGGCGCATTGGCACCACTGACGTTGGACACGAATATATCCAGCCCTCCCATCTCTTCGGCTACCGCCGCAATCCACGCTTTAAAGGCATCGCCGTCAGCTACATCAAGGGCCTTACCGGTCGCTTTTACACCTTTTGCTGCCAATTCTTCTACGGTTTTCGCAACGGCTTCTTCGTTTCGTGCGCAAATTGCGATATTACAACCTTCATCCGCTAGGGTTTCTGCAATTGCCCGGCCAATACCTTTCGTTCCGCCAGTGATTAATGCCGTATTGCCTTTAAGTTTGAGATCCATTTGCTACTCCAGTTAGGTAATTTTAATTATTGCTGTGGATTGAATTCCTTAAAGTGATATTCCTTGCCATGTAGCATTCCAAATTAAAGGCCTTATCACATCATCTAAATTCCATCATACTGACGCCAAGCCTAATGCAATAGAAAAGAGTCAGTCAAGACTGTTTTTTAATATTTCTGATACATTTATCCAAAACTAGTAGAATATCTGTGCAGTTCATGCAGCATTTAACGGTATTTATTAGCCTCCAGCAGCAGTATTTGTTAGGCTTTGCGGTGCGGTCAAACACGGTATGAGTATCTGAAAAACTATGGATAAAAAATTGCTGCGTGAACCTATTTCCAAAAGCGGCGAAAATA
Organism: Flavobacterium sp.; assembly: GCA_047616645.1. Lineage (GTDB taxonomy): Bacteria > Pseudomonadota > Gammaproteobacteria > Pseudomonadales > Azotimanducaceae > JAHRVQ01. The sequence goes on from JBLHIH010000015.1 coordinate 5,753, forward strand.
ATAGATCTGTATCCAACACAATACATATTAGGATTAGAAATTGACCAAGGCAACACTAAAATCTGCGGACGGAAAAACCTGGCAGAAAGCGAAAAGTGAAAATACTCGTACGCTGATCTTAGACGCTGCAATCGAGTGTTTTTATGATCTGGGGTATAACAATACAACAACAGAGAAGATCGCGAAGAAAGCAAACGTTTCCCGTGGCGCAATGCTGCATCATTTCTCATCAAGAAAAACACTTATTAAAGCGACCGTGGAGCATTTGGCTCAAAAACGCTTGGATCTGTTTGAAAGCCAGGAAACGAAAATCCAGGAAAAAGAAGAACACACTCTCATTAGTGAAGGTATCGACGCTTATTGGGAGCAGTTGCACTCGCCTTTATTTATTGTTTTTCACGAACTACAGGTGGCATCGAGAACTGATTCTGAATTGCATTCCGTTATGATGCCGGCATTGAAGAAGCTTGAAGACTCTTGGAAAAATGCATCCATACGGGTTTTCCCTGACCTTGCCCAATCAAAAGCATTTAATACTGCGAATATGCTAACAGCCTATTTTCTGGAAGGGATGGCGGTAAGCAGCGCTGTTCGAGGTCCAGTGCCGAAAAAAATGGTCACATGGCTAAAAGGTCAACTGACGAGCATGTTCGAAGATGTTCGTGATGTTAAGCGAAAAGTAATAGTAAAGAGCCCAAAGAAAAAGAAATAGTGAGTCTATTAGTCAGTCTAGTAATTGAAAAGCATTCATAGAATCCAGGCTGCGTAGGCTATTTGACAGTAATGTTTTCGCCAATGCCTCACCGCGCTTATTACTCATATCTAGGGTACCCGCGATAACCACCGCATAACAAAGTAGGTAGAGTGCACAAACTCTAAACCGTTGATGACAAAACTCCAGAGGGTAGTCAATACCCAGTTTTTCGAGTTCACTATGGTAAATTGATACCCAATCTCTGGCTTCGAAGGTCTCCTGGTCGAGGCTCTGGGTGATAAAATAAGCCAGATCATGTTCGGGTGCTGAGCTTGATATAGCTTGCCAATCGATAATCGCCACCTCACTATCGCCAAAGAATATATTGTCCAATCGGCAATCACCTTGCGATAGGCAAACTGGCGCCTGACACATAGCATTTAACAGTTTGGGAATCGCAGCGGGCATTTTTTCGGCGATTTCTCTAGCCGATGTTGGGACCAGTTGTCCGTACCGTTCCAGTACGATTGGCCAACCCAGATTGAACCCTGCAATCATGCCTTCACATTGAGCTGGGTTGTCATGGCAAACCAATCCATCTATATCGGCAATCTGCCAAGTGCTCGCATGTAGGCTGGCCAGTGCTTTGGTGACCAGTTCCGTTTCTGATATAGAGCAGCCTTTTACCTGGTCACCCACCTGATAGTGATCAAGATCTTCTAGCAGCAGTACAAAGTCATGATTGTCCGGATCATAACTGGCGTGATAACAGTCTGGCACCCTCAGCGGAATCCGAGGCGCTATATCAGAATAAAAACGATATTCCTTTCCATACATATCATATAACTCACCTACTGAGCGATTTTCCGGCACTTCAGAGGGAAACTTGGCAATCACCGAAAAAGGTCCCGTTTCTGTTATTAAGCTCAATCGCGATACCTGCCCAATAACGCCAACGCCTTCGCCCAAGGACTGCGCAGAAAAACGGCTAACCTCCCGGCCAAGGACCTCTGCCAACCATTCGCAATTAAGCTCATCTAACCTTCTTGGAAAACCGTTCATGTCCACTCCAGATTCAGGATCCTGTTGTTGTCTAACCCTCGATTAAGGGTAAACCCGTTAACAGGATAATAAGGGAGTCAAATATAACGATAAATTCAATTTACAGTCAAGCTTGACTGTTTTATCAAGTCTCGTATTATAGGCATTAGTAATATTTAAGAAATCTGGGCTGGAGTGACAATTTCAGCAGGCACTACTCAGCTGAACGCAAGAATAGTTAAGGAGACAAAATTGGCCAAACAGCCGACAAACAAAGTACTTTTGGATTTGCATTTAAAAATGGTACGCATACGCCGATTTGAAGAAGAAGCAGGCCGATTGATGGAAGAAAGCAAAATTCCGGGGGCATTGCATTTATATGTTGGCGAAGAAGCTGTCGCTTCTGGCGTTATGCAGCATCTTTCTAAGGAAGATCAAATTACCGGCACCCACCGTGGTCATGGCCACTTAGTCGCTAAAGGCGGGGATTTTTCACGGATGTATGCGGAGCTTTATGGCCGATCCACAGGCTACTGCAAGGGTAAGGGTGGCAGCATGCACATATCTAACATGGATCTAGGCATGTTAGGCGCTAATGGTATTGTCGGCGGAGGGCCACCTATTGCCATGGGGGCAGCTTTTGCTAACAAGTTCCTAAAGACAAAAAAAGTCGCTGTAGCGTTTTTTGGCGATGGCGCCTCCAACGAAGGTAGCGTTCACGAAGCTATCAATATGGCGTCGTTATACAAATTGCCCTGTGTATTTGTCTGCGAAAATAATGGTTATGGGGAATATACCCCCCAGGCAAGTCATCAGGCGATTGTTGATGTTGCCGACCGCGCTGCCGGATATGGCATACCAGGTGTTGTCGTTGACGGTATGGATGTTATGGCCGTTTATGAAGCAGCCGGTGAAGCAATAGCGCGGGCGAGAAGGGGTGAAGGTCCGACCTTGTTGGAGTGCAAAACCTACCGTTTTTATGACCACGTCGGCGTTCGGGGAATGGGATTAACCTATCGCACCGATGAAGAACTCGCCGCCTGGAAAGCGCGTGATGCTATTAAGAATTTTGAAGAGAATCTAATTGAGTTAGGTATTTTAACCCAGAAAAAAATTGACAACATCTATGCAAGGGTAAACAAAGATATCTATGCCGGTATCGAATTTGCTGAAAACAGCCCTTTTCCAGAACCATCAGATTTACTAGAAAATGTTTATTTTGAGCGTGGAGCCTGATTATGTCAGAGATGAGAAAATTACCCTATGTTGCTGCCATCACCGAAGGTGTCAGAGAAGTATTACTTGAGCAGGAAAATGCCTTTGTGGCGGGAGAAGATGTAGGCCAAGCCGGTAGCGTATTCGGTTATTACGCTGGCCTCTTCGATGAATTTGGGGGCGAGCGTATGGTTGATACACCCATCTCTGAAAAAGGCATCATTGGTCTGGGTGTGGGAGCATCTGCCTGTGGCTGTCGCCCCATCGTTGATTTGATGTTTATGGACTTTATCGGCGAATGCATGGATGAAATAGCCAATCAAATGGCCAAAATGAGATTTATGTTTGGCGGCGGTGTAACCTTGCCTGTCACTGTCATCACTATGGCTGGCGCAGGTATGAATCTCGCGGCACAACATAGCCAGAGCCTTGAAGCTTGGCTGGCACATTTACCCGGCGTTAAAGTTGTCATGCCATCAAACGCCTACGATGCGAAGGGCATGATTATCGCAGCGGCTCGTGATGATAACCCCGTTTTTGTCGTCTTAAACAAAGCGTCCCTTGCTTTACAAAGCGAGGTTCCAGAGGGCGCCTATGAAGTTGAGATCGGCAAGGCTAAGGTCGTTCGTGAAGGGTCAAACTTCACCATTATTGCAATCAGTCGCATGGTGCACGAGGCCACAAAAGCTGCAAAACAACTGGCAGAGCTAGGTGTTGATGTTGAAGTTATTGATGTCAGAAGCATACAGCCATTTGATACTGAAACTGTTATTCAATCCATTAAAAAAACGCACAGAGCTATTGTTGTTCATGAAGCCGTCGAATTCGGAGGTTTTGGTGGCGAAATTGTCGCACAAATTCAAGAGTTGGCCTTTGACTATTTGGATGCACCCATTGGCCGAGTAGGCGCACCTTTTTGTCCTGTCCCGTTTAGCCCGGCTCTGGAAAAAATTTATGTCCCAAATGCAGAACGTATTGTCAGCAAAGTAAAACAGATATTAGACTTGTAACGTAGATGTCAACATCTGACGGTTTAACAGAGACGCAAGCGTGCATTGGTATTATTGCAAATCCCGCTTCTGGCAAAGATGTTAGGCGTCTGGTTGCGCGCGCCTCGGTTTTCAACAACAAGGAAAAAGCAGCTATTATTAATCGGGCTATCATAGGTGCCGTCAACACCGGCGCAAGAAATTTTGCCTTTGTAGATGATACGCACAATATAAGCAAAAGCGCAGCCAATGTCTTACCCGTTAATTGCAGGACCACCCATATAGAAAGCGCAAAAACAGCTACCAGTCTCGATACCGAAATAGGCGCTGCGGAGCTCGCCAAGCAAAACTGCATAGCGACTTTAATTCTGGGTGGTGATGGCACTTGCCGAGCATTTGTTAAAGGATGGCGCGCCGCTGTCCTTTTACCTCTCTCTACGGGTACAAATAACGCCTTCCCGAGCTTTGTCGAGGCAACGGTTGCCGGTGCTGCGCTTGGCATTCTGGCGAGTGGTAAAATTTTACTCGATGAAGTTGTTGAATCTACCAAGATTATTGATATTGAAATCGAAGGTGAACAATCAGATATTGCCTTAATTGATGCGGTAGCGACGACAGACAGGTTCGTCGGTAGTCGAGCACTGTTGGATGCCAGTGCTTTACAACAGGTAGTGCTCACCAATGCTGACCCCATGGGTATTGGTATGACATCACTCGGCGGTTTGATAAGACCACTGGGCAAGGATGAGGATATCGGCTTGCATCTACAGATGGGGAAGTCCAATTTAAGCGTTCACGCACCGATCGCACCAGGTTTTTTTGAAACAGTGGAGATTAAGTCTGTCACAACAATAGATTTCAATGATGCCGTGAGTTTGAAAGGCCCCTGCCTCCTTGCTTTTGACGGAGAACGGGAACGACTGATAAAACCTGGCCAAAAAGTGACGATGCGATTATCTCGCTCAGGGCCCCGTGTACTTGATGTCAAAAAAATAATGCATCTGGCGGCTTACCGACAATTGTTTACTAAAAATAGCCCGCATATGTGTCAAGAAAAACAGGAGTGATTAATGCCTAAAGAAATCTATTTATTGAAGGTTGGCATGACCATGACCGAGGGCATGGTTTCAGAGTGGTTTGTCGCCGACGGTCAAACCGTTAACAAAGGCGATATGCTCTATTCACTAGAAACAGAAAAAGTGAATATGGACGTTGATGCGGACGCAAGTGGCACGGTCAAACATGTGGCTGGTATTGGCACCAACATGGAGCCGGGCGAAATCATTGGCTTTATCTTTGACGTGGGAGAGGAAATTCCCGCGACACTGAAAGAAACAACTGATATTGCACCAAACGTAACTCCAGACTCGTCGTTAGATCAGGCGCCCGTTCCTATCTCCGCCCATCCTGCAGGCAAAGCTGAGCCAATGTTAGGTGATAGAATCAAGTCTTCACCTGCAGCTAGAAGGCTTGCTGGTGAACTTGATATTGATTACACCACACTGAAGGGTTCCGGTCCTTACGGCCGGATTATCGAGGCTGATATTCTCGCTGCCCAGATCGAGTCACAATCAAGTACACCAAAAACAGATGTATCAGAGGTGATTAAAGCCTCACCCTTGGCACAACGCCTTGCCAAAGAAAAGGGCGTCGACCTGGCATTTGTAAAGGGCACGGGTCCAGGTGGCAGAATTATTCAGGCTGATATTGAACAGGCAGCTTTGGGTCAGTCACCACAGGCAAGTAGCGCTAGTGTCTCTTCTCACGAGACAGAGCATAAGATTCAAACAGCGACGTCGATACCATTAAAGGGCATGCGTAAAACAATCGCCAAGCGCATGCTCAGTAGCTTGCAAAATAGCGCCCAGCTAACCATGGATATGGAGGTGCTAATGGCAGACGCTATGAAACTGCGCGCTTCTATGATTCAGGAATGGCAGAGCGACGGCGTCAAACCAAGTTACACAGACCTGATTGTCAGAGCCGCCGCCAAAGCACTCAGCAAACACAGAATGATGAATGCACAATTTGGCGACACAGAAATCACACTGCTAGCAGACATTCATATCGGCATTGCCGTTGCTTTGCCAGAAGGTTTAGTGGTGCCTGTCATACGCCATGCGGACCAACTTTCTTTAAAACAAATTTCTATCGAAAGTGCCAGACTAGCCTTGGCAGCCAGGTCAGGCACTCTGGGTTTGGATGACTTTGCCGGTGGTACTTTTACGATTTCCTCACTCGGGATGTACGGGACCGACGCCTTCACGCCAATTATCAACCAACCACAGGCTGGTATTCTAGGTGTTAATAGAATTTATGATGGGGTGGAGTGGAACGGTGACCTACCCATTAAGACACCAAAAATGAACCTCTCATTAACCTGGGATCATCGTGTCCTTGATGGTGCCCCAGCTGCAGAATTCCTCGCTGAAGTCAGGGATATACTGACAAACCCCTATCGATTACTGGTTTAGGTGTACAGATGACAATGATAGAAGCCGAAATATTAATCATTGGTGGTGGTCCAGGTGGCTATACCGCTGCCATTCGCGCAGCACAGTTAGGCTTTTCAGTTGTATTAGTGGAGAAAGACCTGTTGGGAGGTGTTTGCCTTAACTGGGGATGCATTCCCACCAAGTCACTCTTGCATGCAGCAGATACATTGCGCCAAATAGAAAGCGCCAATGAACTAGGTATAGAAGTCTCACCTGCCCGGATAGATCTCGATGCAATCGTACAACGATCACGTGATGTTGCAGCACAATTAAGTGCTGGCGTGAAACATCTCATGAAAAAAAATGTCATTAATGTGATCAAGGGCGATGCTCGGTTCATCGACAAAAATACTATCCAGGTCGGCGATACAAAAATTACTACGCAATATACTATTATCGCCACCGGTGTCCGTGCAAAAGAGCTACCACACATTAAGTTTGACGGTGAAAAGATCTGGAATGCCAGAGATGCAATGACGCCATCTTTCTTACCAAAAAAATTATTAGTCATCGGTGCAGGCGCTATCGGAATTGAGTTCGCAAGCCTCTATCAAACCCTCGGCACTGCCGTCACTGTGATAGAAATACAGGAAGAGATACTGCCCACGGAAGATGTTGAAATTGCAGAGTACGCGAGGAAGAAACTAAGCCAACAAGGCATTAATATTATAACCGGCAGCACAATTGATTCCCTCACCAACACAAAACAGGGTTTAAGCCTTGTGCTCAAGGAAGAAGTGCTAGAATTTGATGCCGCAATATTATCCGTTGGCGTGACAGGAAATGTCGAAACCCTGAACCTAGAACAGCCAGGCGTATCTCATTCCAGAGGCCACATTAAAATAGATGCTTATTGTCATACCAGTTGCCAAAATGTTTATGCCATCGGTGATGTTGCCGGGGCTCCGTGTCTGGCGCACAAGGCCGCTCATGAAGCAAATATCGCGGTTGAGGCCATTGCAGGATTAAATCCACATCCTTTGCAGAATAAGCGAATTCCAGCTTGTACTTACAGTCACCCACAAATAGCCAGCATAGGCCTCACAGAAGTAGAAGCACTGGCACTGGGCGACATACGAGTCGGTAGATTTCCCCTGCTTGCTAACGGCAAGGCTATTGCAACCAACGATGATGCAGGTTTAATAAAAACCATATTCGATCAGAAAACCGGTGAACTATTGGGTGCGCATATGATAGGTCCCGGCGTCACCGAGATGATTCAAGGCTTTGCCATCGGTATGGAGTTGGAAACCACTGAGGCAGAACTCATGTCTACGATTTTTCCTCATCCGACAATATCTGAAGCTATGTTTGAATCCGTGCTTTCAGCTTTTGATCGGTCCATTAATATCTAATTTCCGAGAGTAAACAATGATATTCGCGAAGAAACTCGCCAAAGAACATCCAGGTCAGATAGCGATTCGCGATCCCCTACAGGCGCTAAACTGGTCTCAACTGGACGATATTTTGAATCGATGTGCAAACGGCTTGTCAGCTCTCGATTTAGGCAGCCAGCGTCGAATCGCCGTATTTGCAGAGAATGCCAATTCCACAGCATTGGCTAATCTGGGCGGTCTAATCGCCGGGGCATCGGTTGTGCCGATTAATTTTCATCTAAATACAGAAGAACTCGCTTATATCCTGAATGACTCCGAGAGTCGTATACTTTTCGTCGGTCCGGAGACATTGGAGCGTGGCCTTGCAGCGGCGGAGCTATCGAATATACACACAGTCATTGCATGGGGCGTAAACCGAGGCCTTAATTATTTGCACTGGGAAGAGTGGTTGCAGAATGCCGATGCATCTGAGCCAGATGTTTCTTTGAAACCCTTACCGAATTTACTTTATACCTCGGGTACTACCGGGCGGCCTAAAGGCACCAACCTCCCACCAACAATGTTTGCCGGTGGCGATACAATTGCTGAACATCTGTCTTTACTCGCTGAAAAAGCGACAACTAAGGGTCCAATGTTGGTTGTCGGTCCCCTCTATCACACAGGCCCGCTTAGTGGCGCACGTTTATTAGCCGCTGGGGTTCCTGCTGTTGTACTTGGAAAATTTGACGCAGAACTTACACTTGCTGCCATCGATGAGTATAAAACGACAACCAGCGTGATGGTGCCAACCCATTTTGTCCGCTTATTGAATTTACCCAAGGCCACACGAGATAAATACGATATGAGCTCAATAGAGCTCATTAGCCATACGGGGGCTAAATGTCCGGTTGAAGTTAAGCGCGCTATGATCGAATGGTGGGGGCCAAAGTTTCTTGATGCCTACGGTGCAAGCGAAGTAGGTACGACTTGTATGATCCTCGCTGATGAATGGTTGAAACATCCTGGATCTGTTGGTCGCTCAATACCTCCTTTTACTGCAATGATTCTGGATGAAGAAAATAATGTGCTTGCGCCCAACATCGAGGGTCGCCTGTATTTTAAGGATGCGACAGGCAGGGGTGTTGTTTATAACAATGACCCGGAGAAATCAGCGGCTGCACATATTGCCCCTGGTATTTTTACTCTCGGAGAAATCGCCTATATGGATGAAGATGGATATGTCTACATCACTGATAGATTCAGCGACATGATCGTATCAGGCGGTGTCAATATTTATCCCGCTGAAGCAGAGCAAATTATCATAGAACATGAATCAGTACTGGATATCGCGTGCATCGGTATACCCCATAGTGAAATGGGCGAAGAATTAAAGGCGCTGTGTATTCCTGTTGAGGGACAAGAGCCCGACGCCGTAGAAATATTGAATTGGTGTAGAGAGAGGTTATCGCACTATAAATGCCCAAGAACGCTAGATTTTGTTGACGACTTGGGGCGAAATACCATGGGGAAGATCAACAAACGCAAACTCAGAGCTAGATTCTGGGCAGAGGATTAAGTGTCTATGTCATCTTGTCATCATGCCTCAGCAAAAACGACGGCTATACAGGAAATTGAATATCTGCGGCGCCGATATGCCAGAGCTACGGATCTGCTTGGTCAGGCTAGTGAGGATTCAATTGCTGAAGGCCGTGCTATTTATCATCGAATCTTTTCACCGACAGTGACTTTCGCCATTACCGGCATGGATACGTCTGCAACTGGTCCCGATGCATGGGTAGACATTGTGGTTAATGCCTTAGCCCCTCTTGGGCCTACCCAACATCTCATTGGTACTCAATTGGTTGACATACAAGGGCTGGAACTCAATGAAAGCTGTGAAGTCATTAGCGGTTCGGCCCACCTAGAAAGTTATGTTCAAGCCTGGCACGACATGCCCGACAATAAAGTCTGGTTATTTCTAGGCACCTATCTTGATGAGATTGAGTTCAAGCTGGATGTTGGCTGGCAGATCCAACACATGGAGCTGCGACAAGTCACTGGAGAAACGAGGCCTATGGATAAATCTGTAGCGACGGGAACTAACTAGGAGAACCACGTGATAGTTGTAAATGCGACTGTGCATACGAACGAAGAAGCGATTAGCGCCATGACGGCCGCCATCACCAAGATGGAGCAGGCCAGCAGAGCTGAAGCAGGCTGCCTGGATTACACCTTCTCAGTCGAGTTGAGTGAGCCACACAAACTACGAATCACGGAGCGATGGGATAGTATGGAAGTATTGGCTGCACATTTCAGTACCCCACATATGGCGGACTTTCAATCCACATTGGGAAAACATCCTCCGGAAGAACTCACCGTACACTTTTATGAAGCCACAGAATTTACGCCACCGGGATTCTAGCGTCGAGGCCTGTCATTTTTTCACTTTCGATCCAAAGCTTTTCGCGCAGCAGTTTATCATTTGCCAAAGGCGATGGTTCAGACTGCAGGGTCTGATCAAAATACTTACCAGAAACACCCTCAAGTGCCTTGTCTGATGCCAGTTGAATCGTCGTCGCCGCCCCTTTGTCTGGGCTGATAAATATCAGATTAATGAGTTTGCGCACCAACCACGGTAGGTCACGTGTAATATCCGTGCGTACGCCCCCCGGGTGCAAGACAGTCGAGGTGACATCAGTCCCAGACAGTCGCTCTGCTAGTTCGAATGCGAACAATATGTTAGCCAATTTCGACTGACCGTAGGCAAGCTGACTGTTATATTTTTTCTCACCTTTAAAATTGTCAAAATCAATTGAGCCCTTCTTATGCATCATCGACGACACGGTCACAACTCGCGATGGTGAAGCGTCTTTTAATTGATCTAGAAGCAGGTTTGTTAAGAGAAAATGAGACAAATGATTCACGCCAAACTGCATTTCAAAACCATCATGAGTCAGCTGCTGCCGAACCGGAAAGACCCCAGCATTGTTGATTAAAACATCGAGACGTTCAAATCGATGCTGGTAGGTTTCTGCCAGCGTTCGAACTGCCTCGAGAGACGACAGGTCCACCGGCAGATTTTGAGCCTCAGTGACACTTTCCTTTGAAATTTCCTCAAGGGCCAGTTCTGTTTTTTCTGAAGGCTTGCAGGCGAGCACAATCCTAGCACCTTGCCTTGCCAATGCGATGGCCGCGACCTTGCCGATACCACTATTCCCACCCGTAATGAGCACATGTTTGTCTTTCATTCTTTTTACTCACTATACAAATGTTTCTCGGGTAAAAAACCCGTGGAATTGATGGGGAATATGATGGGGAAGAATAACCCGGCAGAGCTCCTGAGTGATATCGATGGCAGCAAAGATGACCAGCTCGCTGCGATGTTCAAATGCGTTGTACAAGAGTTCAAGTATATATCCATCTTTCTCATCGTCACTGTTGTTTGCCATTGCAAATAAAGGTTCCGAGCCATAGTAACCTGGTGGTAAAGTCACAAGTGATTGCACACCTTCTCGATTGATCGTTTGGATGCCATTATAAAAACTATTGTGACCGTTTGGAATCGAGCAGGCAGTAAAAGTAAGGTCGTGCTGACTACCCGATGAGAGGGGATTGAAAGTTGGGAATTCACAAATAGTGTCGGTCATTACCTTGTGATCTATCTTGCCCGAGGCGAGATTTAATCTATACCGACGATATTCACCACCGCTAAAAGTTTCGATTTTAAAAACATCCTTTAGACCCTCGTTGGCTTCGAAGTTGTCGGCGTACATGCCGTCAATGACTAACTCGTTTCCTTCTTGCCATGCATTACCAAAATGAATCATGGCGCCATGGCTGGTCTCAAAACGCTGAACTTCTTCAAAGGTGTTGAGATCTACAACGATAATTTTCATGGGCGTATCTTTCTTGTAACTGATGCAATCGGCAATGGTTGCACGACCCAACATAACATCCATAATACCTTCCATAACAATCGAATTGATGAAATAGATAGCATAACGATCAGTGATAACGTAGTCATGACAGAATGGAAACGAGTCTAGGGGTATGATTCCCTTTCTATGGAGTTCACCAGCGGGATTAATGGCAAATAGACTGATACGGGGCTTAACGCCTGTGAGCGTAATATCCAGTCCTGAACCAAAATTGAAGTAGTGCCCCGATTTAGGCTCTATCTTTCCGTGGGCACTAAATACATCCATAGGACCGAGTTGGCCATCATAGTCAAATTCACCTTCCGTCTCGAGAGTGTTCGGGTCGAGAGCAAAGGGTTTGCCACCTTCGTTTAACGCGAGCAGCTTGTTACCGTGAAAAACACTGTTGGTATTTGCCGGATTAGCTGGCGCGCGGAATGCATTGGCTAAAATCCCACCTGGCCGCTGCGTACCAAAACCACGAAATTCAAATTTTCCGGATTCAGTTTCCTTTACATACTTGGGTGTTCGAACGAATTTATTGCGAAAATGGACCTTCCCCTCTTTAAAAGTAAAGGCGCACAACATGCCATCGCCATCGAACCAGTGGCCGACTTTTTTATTGCCAAGTTTTAGCCGCCCTGGACCATTTCGATAAAATGTGCCGCTGAGGTTCGAAGGTAATTTGCCAAGAATGTTATCGGCGAAATAATCGAATTCCTGATTCTGAGGTTCATGCCCTTGATGACAGGTCGGGATGGCATTTTGCGCTAACGCTTCGGATGGAACGGACATGAATGTCTGACCTTTTTAGGGTTGTTTAAAGATCAATATGCACTGAATTAACAAAAACAGTCAAGTATGACTTTTATTTATAGGCGATTTGAAACAAAATCATCTATTCTGGGGAGATAAAGATGATAAGAAAAACACCTAATCACAGTCTCAGCACCATGGCGTGTCCGCATAATCTCGATGATGTTGACCTGTTTGGCGATGGGGCACAAGAACATTGGTATGAATCCTATGAGATTTTACATAGAGAAGCGCCGGTTTTCCGTCTTCCCGGCGAGGGGCTGGATGCTAAGCAAGATGGATTCGTTTTAAGCAAGTATGAAGACATAGAGAGAGTGGTTAAAGACCCGGCTCGATTTCCACCAACCTTATCCCTAATGCTTAATCAACTTCTGAGTCAAGACCTTGAACCTGAGAAAATCCCTGGCTTGAATACAATGATGGCGTCAATGATGACCTTACGTCCTACGTTTGAGCTGTGGAGAAGTCACCGCCAGGAATTGACCGACCCTTGGGTTGGACCAGGCGCGTCAAGGCACGAGGCAATGATCAATCAACATGTGGACGATTTACTCGCTGCATGGCCTCCGTCAAGTGGTGCTACTGCAAACAGTGTCGAATTTATCTCAAAGTTTGCAAGACCCTTACCCCAAAGAGTGATGGCAAGTGTCCTTGGGTTTCCTGCTGAGGACATTGAGAGACTTGCCCTTTGGGGTGAAGCACAGGTGATGCCTTTCGTATACGGCAGGGGACATAAGAATCAACTTAACCGCGAGCAAGTGGCTAAGCAATTGGAATTGCTGCAGGGTTTTAAAGAGTATGTACAACACCAGCTCGACATGAAGCGCCGCGAACCTATTAATGACATGATCAGCTTTTTGAGCCAGGTAGAGTATCAGGCCTTAGGACGTAAGCTCACTGATATTGAAATCAACGGCATCGTCTATGCAATGGTAATCGGCGGGCTTGAAACGACCCAATACGCTATTGCGGAACAAGCGCAGCTCCTGTGCGATCGACCGGGGCTGTTTTCCGAGTTGAAGCAGGATCGGCACAAACTCAGGCACTTTGTTGAAGAATCAATGCGATTGAGGGCGCCGACTCAGGGTTTATCTACGCGTATCACGCGTCAGGATGAAGTATTCCAGGGTGTGCCAATACCTGCCGGTTCACTCCTCCATTTACGCTGGGCGGCGGGAAATATTGATTCAGAAGCATTTGAGAATCCTCATGAACTGCAGCTAGAACGCAAGGCAGTTAGCCGACACTTGAGTTTTTCAGCGGGACCTCGTGTATGCCCTGGTGCAGGAATATCACGACTGGAACAAATGATTGCTTGGGACCACATACTGGACCAGTTTAACGATATCAGTTTTTCTGAAAACAACACCTTCTTGCACCAACCGGGCATTATGCTTGGTACGCTTAATTTGAATCTGAGATTTCATTGATACTAGATCTCAAATTAGCAGCAAGCTTTTATTAATCACAAGGACTAGAAATGACCACGATTCTCGCGCACATTCAAATTAGACCAGGAAAAGAATCGGTATTTGAAGCGATCATGCAGGACATGGTGAAACACACCTTTGCGGCTGAAAACGGTGTATTGCGTTATGAGTATTTTAAGGGTCAGAGAAGCAATTTTTATTACTGCCTATTAAGTTTTAAGGACAAATGGGCGTTTTATCGACATCAGAATTCTGATCATCACGAAAAATATGACTTTAATGAGGTCATTGAGGAAATCAAACTGGAATACCTTGACCCTGTCGAGGGCGCCAGTCCGCTGCCACACACACATGACCCGGTGCTAACAGATTCAATGGAAGACGGTATGCGGCGCGCGCAAAAAATGTACCCAACACAGTTGGCAACATGGTGGACTAAGAGACTTTAATGAGAGGAATCGGAATGAGTAACACAGAAATAGTAGAAGCGTTTGTATCAGCGTGGAATGACATGAATTGGGATGCGGTAGTTGACGCACTGGCAGATGATGTTGTTTATCACAATATTCCCATGGAAGCACTTCACGGTAAGGAAGCTGCGGCTGCATTTATCACGGGTATGCAAGCTCTCGCTGTAGATTGGTCGATCCTCTCTATCGCTGAAGTCGGAAACAAGGTCTTAACCGAAAGGATAGATCGGTTTGATTTGCCTGATGGAAAAAAAATCAATATACCTGTGATGGGTACCTTCGAGATCGAGGCAGGTAAAATTAAGGCTTGGCGAGATTATTTCGATCTTAATACTTATCTGACCCAAATGGCTTAGACCTGCCGTTAACCCTGTTAAGGAGATTAAATTGAACAAACAAGTGATCTTGGCTCGTCGGCCAAATGGAAAACCTGTGGCAGATGACTTCCAAATCATAGATTCTGAGATTCCACCTTTGGAGCCCGGCCAAGCACTGGTTAAAAACCTGTATTTGTCATTAGATGCCGGTTTTCGAAACTGGATGGACGAAGATTCCGGAGATGAGGTACTACCTGCTATGCCTTTAGGTCAACCTGTAATGGGGCTTACCTTGAGTCGCGTTGTGGAATCAAAGAACCACAACTTACCCACGGGGCAGTTGCTGATGGGCAGGCTAGCCTGGGAAGCCTACTCCATCGCGACGGAAGAAGATTTTCTGGTGCCGGTAACAGATGATGGTGTCCACCCATTGAGTTATCATCTAGGCATAATGGGCGATACCGGCATGTCCGCCTATTTTGGCTTGAAAGACATAGGTAAACCCAAGTCTACCGATACGGTGTTGATTTCTGCCGCTGGTGGCGCAGTGGGTTCAGCCGCTGGACAAATCGCTCGAATTCTTGGCGCAAAACGAATTGTCGGAATTGCAGGCAGTGATAAAAAGTGCGCTTGGCTAAAAACCCATCTTGGTTACGATGCCGTCATTAACTATTCTAAAGGCGCTATTGAAACGCAGCTTGCAGCGGCGTGCCCTGAGGGTATTGATGTCTATTTCGATAATGTGGGTGGTCCGCTCTTATCACCAGTACTAAACCAAATTGTCAGCGGCGCACGTATTGTCTTCTGCGGCGCGGTTTCGGATTATACATCGTCAAACACTGCTGGACCATCTAGCCTATTTCAACTAGTGACGAATTGCGCAAAAATCGAAGGATTTCTAACCCATAAAAAAGTTGAGCGGTACGACGAAGCACGATCGATGTTATCTACTTGGTTGAGCGAGCAACAACTCATCAGCTATGAGCATACCTATGATGGTATTGAATGTTGCGGTCAGGCATTCGCTGACATGTTTGCCGGTATTAACTATGGTAAGACTATCGTCAGAGCGAGTGCGGATACATGATTACGCGACTAAAGAAATCTAGCGGGGTTTTGCGCCACCGCCAACGCGCAATATTTCTCCACTAACCCAACTGGCTGCATCTGATGCAAGGTAAATGCATGCCGATGCAATATCCTGCGGAGTACCGAGCCTGCCGAGAGGAATATTCCATTCCTCAAGTATTTCATCAACTTGGCTCTCATCCTTATTAAGTGCTTTTAACATCACTTCTGTTGGAATTGCGCCTGGCGCAACTGCATTAACCCTAATATTAGGTGCGAGTTCTGCCGAGAGAGTCCAGGTCAAGGAATTAGTACCGGCTTTCGCTGCGCCATAGTGAGCGCTACCTGGAACAGGCCCTGTGCCCGCACCTGATGAGATATTTATAATAGAACCCTTTTGCATATGTTTTGCAGCGGTAATACTGCCTATATAAACCGCTGTTAAATTAAGCGCAATTGTTCTATCCCATTCATCCCTGCTCAACTCCTTTAAGGGCGTCCTGATCGGAGAACCACCAGCATTGTTGACCCATATGGTCAGTTTCCCGAACTCCTCTATTGTCTTCTGTGCAAGCTTCTCTACAGCTTGATCGTCCGTTACATCTGTTCTAACCGCAATCGCTCTTCCTCCTGCAGCACAGATCCTAGCTGCAACTTGTTCTATTTCATGACTTCTTCGGGAAGCAACCACAACACTCGCACCCGCTTTTGCAAAATCAATAGCGATACCTTCTCCTATTCCTCGACCGCCCCCGGTGACTACAGCCACATGATTCTTGAGATTATATCGACCACTGATTTCTTCCATGGGTGTTTACTCATTTTTGCTGATTAGCTTACCAAAAGTACCTGCGTGGACATCTAAAGTCATCTGAAATAGTCATCATTCAATTTTATGAGTAATGGCCATTTATTAACATACAATTTTAGATTTACATACTTGTTCGCTT
The DNA here is from genome assembly GCA_047616645.1 of Flavobacterium sp. Lineage (GTDB taxonomy): Bacteria > Pseudomonadota > Gammaproteobacteria > Pseudomonadales > Azotimanducaceae > JAHRVQ01. The sequence goes on from JBLHIH010000015.1 coordinate 22,471, forward strand.
AAAACAAACATGTTAGCTTGTTTAATACAAGATAACTGGTTAATGTAAGAAACGACATTAATCGCCGAAGTACGGGGAGTTTTTCAAGAAAGCGTTAATAATTACAAAATATGGGGAAACACTATGATTGAATCTACACGGAGTGTTCGGCTGATCCTGACACTTGCGATTGCAGTAACCACATTATCTGCGCCAATTTGGGCAGAAGAAAAAAAAGGTCTGGAGCTTGAAGAAGTAACAGTTACCGCGCGAAAATTAGAAGAATCCGTGCAAACAGTCCCGATAGCTATGACTGCAATCACGAAAGAACTTAAAAATTCAACAATTCGAAACTTAACCGACCTCAATGGTTTTGCACCCAATGTACAGATAGGGGAAGATGGTAGTCGAGGTGGTGGCGGTGCCGTCATCGCGATTCGAGGCATCAGCCCAAGCCGTACCGATGATAACTCACTGGATGCGCCTATTGGTGTCATGGTTGATGGTATTTATCTGGGTTCGTTAGCAGGCCAGGTTATAGAGAATTTTGATCTTGAGCGTGTTGAGATTTTGCGGGGCCCGCAAGGCACACTCTTTGGTAAGAATACCGTGGGCGGCGTTATACATGTGATACGCAGTCGGCCTACCGGTGATTTCGGTGTGCGTTTAAAAGCCACCGTGGGTGAAGATGGGCAACAAGAGGTACGTGCGGTCGTAAATACTTCTGTTATAGAAGGTACTCTCGCAGCCAAGTTTTTCGGGACACTTATCGAAGATGATGGTTTCATGAAGAATGTGACCATCGGTGGCAATACGGGAGAAACCGATTATAAGAATTTTGGAGCGACTTTCCTTTATACACCTAATGAGCGTTTTGAAGCGATTTTCACGATGGAAAAATTTATCGATGACAGTCAGCTTAGTGCATTCAACACCAACTACAACACGGCACCTGGTGTACTAGCACCTTCGACGGATCCGAACGATGCAGATTATAGTGGTGGATTTTTAAATTGTTTGATTTTTGGTGGGCCGATCCCATCCAGCTGCCGAACGAGCACCGCAACCCCAGGTGTTTCTGAAAATGACACAGAGAATGTAGCGAAACTCGATACAGATGCTATGACGCTTTCGATGAGATACGATATCAACGAAAACCTGACCCTCGTATCCACAACGGGCTATCGTGAACTTGAAGAGGATGGCATCTTCGATTTCGACGGTTCGGCCGCACCCTTTATTACGATCGAAAAATTCAACGATTATGAGCAGTTCACACAAGAGTTCAGGATCGATGGTAATTATGACAAGATTAGCTTCACAGCTGGTCTCTATTACTTTAATAACGATTTTGATCGTGACTGGATAACTGGCGGTGCTTTCTGGTCCGCACTATTTGGTCCAACTCTTGCCTTGCCTGGCCTATGGCAAGCTTGCCAGGCTGGTGCGATTGGGGTCTTCTGTGATCCAGGTATTCCGGCAAACCCTGCGGGTGAGCCACTCGTGCAGCTCCTTTACGAGACGCAAGAAACAACTTCTTATGCTATCTTTGGCCAGGCAGATTGGGAATTCGCTGAAGATTGGACTTTAACTCTGGGTATTCGTTGGACTAGGGAGGAAAAAGATTTCCTCGCAGGACAGGCGTATTTAACCACCATAGCGAGACAGAACGCGTTTGCCTTCCCCGATTTCTCGGATCTTAAAAATGAGTGGACCGAAACATCTCCGAAACTTGGTCTGGCCTATCAAGTGAATGAAAGCTCTATGCTCTACGCTTCATATTCAGAAGGCTTTCACTCTGGCGGATTCTTCGGTGTGAACCAGAATACAGTTGACTATGAGCGTGATCAGTACCAACCTGAATTCGCAGATTCATACGAGCTTGGGTATAAAAGCATGTTGATGGAAGGCCGTCTGAGGCTGAACGTCGCCGCATTCCGCAATGAATTCTCACAGAAACAGGAATCATCCATCCAAGCGGATCCTACAACTAAAACCGTAGCAACAGTATTTAGTAATGTAGCTGACGTGGTCTATCAGGGCATTGAAATTGAATCTGAATTCAGGCTCACCGAGAATCTCAGAGTTTTCTTTAACTATGGGTATCTGGATGCGGAATATAAAGAATTTGAAACCGATATCAATGCCAATGATGCTATTCCTTTGATTGAGGATGCTAGCTTCTTAACACCGCGAGATGCGCCTAAATTTACCTTGGGCCTAGGTGGTACATTTAGCAAGGAAGTCGGAAATGGCATAGTTGAAATTTATACGAAGTACACACAGGTCGATGATGTGGAGTCAAACCTGCTCAATACTGAATTGGGTCATATAGATTCCCGTGAAGATCTCACAGCATCCATCGGTTATTTTACCAAGAGCTATTCTGTCGTGGTCTTCGGTCGTAACTTAACTGATGAACAAAATGAAGTGTTCACGCCGATCGGGGCTAACCCCGGTCTATTCGCTGTTGGCACAGTGAATCGTGGCACCAACTACGGTCTTGAATTTACTTACGAGATGTAAGTTTCTCCCAGTTAAAAAAGCCCGGTATTACCGGGCTTTTTTTATGCGAAAAGGTTTTTCAAGAAACTAGATTTTCACAAATACCGGCTTTGAAGAGGCCTATAACAAAGGCAATATTGTCTTTATGCCAAATTAGCCTGGCATTTTAAAAACTAGGCTATACAAGTAACGATATGAGTTACAAACAACAGTTTATTTGGTGTAACCTCATTCTAAACTCTTCTCATTATTCAATAAATCACACAGGAGTATTATGATGGAACACGACTTAATCATTCGTTCTGGCCTCATCGTCGACGGAACAGGTGCAGAACCTTATATAGGTGACGTCGCTGTCGATAATGACACTATCGTTGCACTTGGTAAAATTGACGGTCGCGGCACAAGAGAAATTGATGCCAAGGGACATGCTGTGACACCCGGTTTTGTAGATCTCCACACTCACTTAGATGCGCAAGCAGGATGGGATCCTGACCTTACACCTGTCGTTTGGCATGGCGTGACAACGGCACTCATCGGAAATTGCGGCGTTACCTTCGCGCCATGCAAACCAAAGGATAGAGCGTATCTGGCAGGCATGATGGAATCGGTAGAAGATATTCCGAGCGCTGTCATTCTGGAGGGCCTACCATGGGACTGGGAAAGCTATGGAGAATATCTTGATTCGTTAGAAAAATTAGATCCGTCCATTAACTTAGTAGGCATGGTAGGGCACTGCGCTATCAGAACCTACGTGATGGGTGAGCGCGGCGTTGACGATGAGCCCACGAGCGAGGAGATTAAACAGATGGCAGAATTAGCTGGGAAGTCGGTTGCAGAAGGCGCGATAGGTTTCTCAAGTAGTCGCCTAATCGCACATAAGATGCCGGACGGTAGAAGCATTCCAGGCACTTTTGCTAAAACGGAGGAGATGGTTGCCATCGCCAAAGCTGTCGGAGAGAACAACGGCCTTGTGCAAAATGTGCTCGAGTATTCACGATTAGATTCTGAATTAGCTATTTTGCGAGAACAAGGATTGGCTGCTCAAACCAGAGTTATTTTTTCAGCCCCACATATTCCAGGACGCGCAGGCAAAGCGAATGCCTACATCGATCCAATCGAGTCAATGTTAGCCGAAGGGATAGACATAACAGGTCTCGCTCTACCAAGATCGTTTGGTTTCTTGTCAGGTCTTAAAACAAACATTATGTTCATGTCGCCTGCTTGGCGTGAGCTTATTAAACTAGATTTCGCTGATCGCCTTGCAGCCATTCGTGATGAAGAAACGCGGGGCACCCTAATCAAAGAAGCTAGCGAAATGGGCGGTAATGGTAATAGTCCACCTATTGATACGTGGGTGAGCAATTTCTATTGGCTCGGTGACGGCGACTCACCTCATTATACAAAAGGTGCAGATGAGAGTCTTCCTGCAATGGCAAAAGCAGCTGGGGAAACCCCCGCTGAAACTTGGCTTCGATTTATGCTTGAGAGTGATGGCGAAGCACTATTCCACGTTCGATTCGGAAATCATGATTACGATGCGATGGAAGAATTTCTAAAAAATGATTGGATATTGCCGAGCTTAGGAGATTCTGGTGCTCACCTTACTCAAATTATTGATGCGGGCTGGTCAACATTTATGCTTTCACATTGGCATCGGGAGAAAGGGACTTTCACACTTGCAGAAACCATTCGGATGCTAACAAGTGCACAGGCGCGCATATTAGGGTTTGCAGATCGCGGTACTCTTGCTGTTGGCATGAGAGCTGACATTAATGTGATTGATGTCGATCAGGTGATAGAGGGTCAACCACAATTAATTCGAGATTTTCCGAATGACACGCCACGTCTCACTCAAAAAGCAAAGGGCTATCTTGCCACAATCTGCAATGGCAGCATCATCGTTGAGAATGGTGAGTTAACTGGCTCTCGCTCAGGGCGAGTACTACGGAACAAACCGCCGGCTAGTATGGCGGCTTCCTGATAAGAGACATTCATGATCAAGTTTCAGGAAATAAAAGAGCGAGCAGAACACCGTAAAGGCGGCGGTGCGGCAATGAAAAAATTATTGCCTAAAGTGGCGAGCAAAAAAAAGCTGTTAGCCTTAGGCGATGATCGTTACTTGGCAATGATGACGAAATGTATCAATCAGGCAGGCTTTAGTTGGAAGGTAATAGAGAACAAGTGGCCTGAGTTCGAAGAGGCCTTCTTCGGCTTCGATCTAAGAAAGCTCGGTCTACTATCTGCCGAACAATGGGAAGCCTATACCAGCGACCGGCGAGTCGTGCGTAACTGGCAAAAAATAAAGGCCCTGCAAGAAAACGTATTTTTCGTGCAGGAAGAGGCGAGGAAGCATGGCAGTTTCGGCAAATTCATTGCTGATTGGCCACCCTCCGATCAGATAGGCCTGATGGCGTACCTGAAGAAGCATGGCTCGCGTCTAGGAGGGCAAAGTGCACTGTGGTTCCTGCGCAACACTGGAAAAGACTGCTTCATCTTAACGAGAGACGTGATGGTCACTTTGCGCGGTGGTGGCCTGGACATTGCTGAGCAGCCAAGTAGTCAACGCGATCTGAGGCAAGTGCAGGCCCAGTTCAACAAGTGGCACGAAGAAACTGGACTGCCCTATAGCCATCTAAGTCGCATAGTCGCCTGCTCTGTAGGTGAAAACTATTTACAAGATGCTTGACTAGACTTTCTTGTTAGCAACCTTTGTTTTCAAGTTAAAATAGTATTGTGAAATCTCTCGCCGCCTGCACTACAGCTTTTGAACATTCGGCAGGTGTATCACCCCCTTCGAACATATCTTTGCACGCGTCCTCAAATATTTCAGATCTAAATACTTTTATCCACAAAAAGAGTACTGTGAATATCATTGGATCATCACCTTCAAAACGCGCGGCTACCACCTTATCGCCTTTTACTGTCAGGTAAAAAGTGTCAGTCGCGGTATAGTCTAAGGTTTTGCCAAAGTCATCAAATACGGTAATCGAGCAGACAATCATCATTTCATCATTCAACTCACAGGCGCTTCTATCCTTTATGCGATAGTTAGCAGCCTCCGCCCATGCTTGGTAGTAGAGCACCCTGTCTGCGTCTTCTCCAGCTTCCAAGAGTCGAGATAGGGCTTGAGAATCAAAATGATAAAAAGCATCGAGCATTCGTTCTGCCACGATAAGATCGTCGTCCTCAGCCTTCGAGGTTGATGCAATCAATAGCAGCGAAATGCTGATTAGCCGCAATAGTGTTTTGCTTTCATTTTTAAAGTAGTTCATACAATATGCTGTATTCATTGTTCACCGAACCTACCTTGTCTAGCTAGTGAGTATCTATAAACCAAGTTCAGGGGGGCTGCTTCCCTTGTAAGTGCTTGAAAGTATGGTTTAAGTTATTTATAGTTTTGCGAGTTTAATCTAAAAACACCTATTTTTGGGCGGGAACTAGCTATGAAAATACTTGTCAAGTATGTCCTACATCCACTCATACTGCTTTGTGTCTTAACGGCCTGGTCATTCTACCCTGATGTACCTATTTTGTATCTGATTGTACTTTTAAGTGTACAGCTGCTGCTAGGGACACTTGAATATTGGATCCCAGCTCGTCCAGAATGGGTAGTGCATGCGAAAGAAAAGTTAGTTGGTATAGTCTTAGTGTTAATCTTTTTGACTTGGGGCATTGCTGTTGCTGAACTCTATGGATCATTTCTCTCTGATCCCCTCGGAAATTTGAGGAGTACTCTGCAACTCGATTTCTGGCCCCATGATTGGCCGTTTTTAGTCCAGTTATTCATGGCATTCACCCTAAGTGAGTTCATCTGGTACTGGATACATCGAGCTGAACATCGTTGGTATCTCGTTTGGCGAATATCCGGACACGGTGCGCATCATTCTTTCAAACGCCTGAATGCTGTAAACTTTGGATTAAACCATCCCCTCGAGCTTTTCTTCTTAGCAGTACCTCCCGCCATTGTGGAATTGTTATTCGGAGTGGGTGCGCCAGCAGCCGGTGCAGCAATACTTGTCGCCACCCAAGCGTCTATTGTTCACTCAAACCTGAACTTAAGTACAAAAGGGATTGGCTTGTTTTTTACAAGCAATAAATACCACATCCGCCATCACTCGATTATCCTAGATGAAAGTAATACGAATTACGGCTGTGCAACTATTTTGTGGGACAGAGTATTTGGCTCCTTTGTCGACAGTGATACCACCGAGTGTGGTGTGGGTCCGACGGAGCCAAGTCTGACAGAGAAATTGATAATGCCGATACGAGAGCCTAAAGATGTTTCAATTTCTCCGTCATAAGATCGGGCGCAACAGTCGAGCGTTCCTCTTTCACTAGAAATAGCATCGCTGCACCAATCACCATAAGCAAAATCAAGGATGCAAAACCCGCTCTTTGTGATTGGAAAAATGCAGTTGTTATACCGACTAGCAAGGGCGCTAAAAACGCTGTGACGGTTCCGCTTAAACTATAGAGCGCAAAAAATTGAGTCGCCATTTCTGGTGGCGATATTTTCGCCATGAGTGTTCTCGATGCAGACAGGCCTGTCACAAAAAAGACAGCGAATACTTGAAACATCAAGAGGTAAGTAAGTTCGGCTATCGTATTAAAATAAGGTGAGGACCAAACCGGCTCGGTGCTTACAAGTACAATAAAGAAAATGGTATCTGGTTGCATCGATACAAGACCAATCAAGATTAAGGTCGTCATGCCAATGGCAATCTTTAGTGTCTTAATCGAACCTAATTTGTCATCTACAATGCCGCCCAAATACGCACCCATCATTGCAGATGTACTGGTGAATATACCGAGCAATAACAAGGCAGTAGTATCCCAGCCAAAGGTAGCGGATGCATACACGCCATTGAACACTAACACGCCCGCCATACCATCATTAAAAAACATCCGCGACAGTAAGTAGGTAGCAATATTAGAATAGTGCTTTAGTTGTTTTATCGTGTTAACCACATCTTTAAGCCCGTGCCGTACACTGGCAATTACAGGATTGTTAGAGGCTATGCCATCTGGGGTAAATAGAAATAATGGTAGGCTCGCCAGCAATAGCCATAACCCTCCTAAGGGGCCAACAATACGATCGTGTTCATGTAATTCTTTGTCAATACCAAATAAGGGTGCGTCGGGTAAAAAACGCCAGTCTAATGTGCCGGGTAGCGCAAAGGCGATCAAGACAAAGACGAGCAAGCCAATTGCACACATGTTACCTAGGGAGAATGCTAGGCCCGATACAACCCCGGCCTTATCGATAGGCGTAACACTTGGTAGCATTGCATTGTGAAAAACTTCTGCATAACCAAAGGCAATCAATAGGATTAACAATAATCCAAAGCCCAGGCCCACACCAACACCGGCGCCTGCGGGGAGTATCCACCACAAAGAAAACGCGATGAGTGACATCAGGATATGGCTGCCCAAAATCCAGGGTTTACGTTTACCGATTTTGTCAGCGATCGCGCCCATGAAGGGAACTGTCAGCGCCATGAAGAGACCTGCTCCTGCATTTAAGTATCCAATGAGTGCTTGCCCACGAACAGGGTCACCCACCACCACATTGCTGAAATAGGGGAAAAATATGTAGATGATCACCATGATATAAAGTGGATCACGTGCAGCTTGACCGAAGGTCCAACTGTAATAACCGAGAGGGGATGCTGCAGGCGTTCCGGCCAATGAAAGTGGTTCGCTAGTTTGGCTCAAAAAATTGACTCCCTCATAACTTCCCTCATAACTTCCTTCATAATAGAATGGCTATAACAATTCTGATTAATGATACAAATGAGTTATGGGGTAAATAGGTAGTTATTTTAAACCACAACATTTGGAGATGATAAAAGTATCCTCGGTGATGTGGTCCTAAAAAGTCAAGGTATACAGTTTGTTGATCAAGTGGGTTGATTACTCACTTCACTGCTTAGAACCTTATCGAAATCAGTTAGACTGTCACAAACGCTAAAGAGAGCACTATTCGTGAATTTGATTCGACAACGTGCAAAAGAAAATTTCCCGACAGTTCTTCTGTCTATTTTGGGTATTATGCAGGCGCTTGCGCTGGAAATATTGTGGTCAAAAATTCAAGGAATTGACTATCTCTTCGATTTTTCTATGATATCTGTTATTACCTGGGGTCAAATCGCGGCTACCTTTTTAGTAGTGGTTATTGTCTGGGTCGTTTATTCGAGTTCCGTCATGCGCTTTCGTTGGGTACCCTCGACGATGGATTCCATAGTTCCTTTCCTCATCGGTCTACTGGAGTTCACTGTAATCGAAAACATTGATCCCAATGAGCCCGGTATTTGGTTAATGCTTGTCGCAGTGGTATTCGTATCGATGAATTGGGTTAGCCATTCTATAATGCGATCTGCAAGAAGAGACTCGGATAATGCCTTCTTTTTTAAGGGTGTTTTGCCTGCAAAGCTGTCGGACTTTCGAAAAGAGTACACGATTGTTATTACGCTGGTATTAGTCAGCTGTTATTTTCTGCTTAGTAATAACAATAGTGAACCTATTTTGTGCATACCCATTTTCGCTGTTAATGCGGTGCTACTTTACCAGTTTTACCTGACGGGAGTTTTTTGGACTAGGTCCACTTCAGAAGTGAACCCGTAATGCCCATGAATCATAAAAATCGCATAATAAGGTGCGATTAGCTGCAATAGTGTATTTAGCTTCCCGTCCATTTAGGCGCGCGTTTTTCCGCAAATGCTCGAGGCCCCTCCTTTGCATCATCTGAGGCAAATACCTTTTTTTGCAATGGCAGCTGCATTTTCCATAAGCTTTCTTCGTCTATGCCCTGCGCTGCAGCACGTACTAATATTTTAGAAGCTGCAACAGCTAAGGGTGCATTGACAGCGATTCGTTCTGCCAAGTTGATGGCAGCTTCCAGTGCGCCGCCTGCTTCGGTAAGCTCGCTTAACATGCCACAATCGAGTGCTGCTTCAGCAGTGATAGGCTCGCCAGTGAGTGCCATTTCCATTGCTTTTGCATAGCCCACTCTTGCGGGTAGACGAAATACGCCTCCAGCGGCGGCAAATAGTCCAACCTTAACTTCGCGAATGCCGATCTTTGCTCCTTTTGAAGCAACGAGCAGATCGCAGGTGAGTGCGATTTCGCATCCCCCGGCAATCGCAAAGCCTTCAATAGCCGCGATCAATGGTTTGTTGCAACCAGAACGAATAAAAGTGGTTAGTGGGCCGATATCTTCCCCGCGAGAAAATGCTTTTAGATCCATACCTGCACAAAAACCGCGCCCCTTTCCTGTGATGATCCCTGCTGTGAGTGAATCGTCCGCATCCAGCTCCTGAACAGCATTAAGCAGACCATGAGAAAGTGCGCCATTAATGGCATTCATTGCCTCAGGACGATTTAGTGTAATCACCATCACTCGACCACGACGTTCGACTAATACTGCTTCTTCTGTTGATTCTGTTTCCGTCATTTATTTCTCCAAGATTTTTGTCAAATAATAATGTAAAGATCATGCCATAAATAAAGCTGTTGATGCTACGGACATCACTAATTTTATGTCGTCGAAATTCTATTCAATAAAAATTTATGATCATGCCCAAATCACTTTGCAACATCTCTATTTTGGGTATTCTGGCCAATACTTTCAATGATCTTCTTGATTTGACCAATGGGTATCTTTGGTGTTCGGTCAAAATACAGCACCCCATTAGTTTCCTGTTGTACGTCGGTTAATTGAGTCCAGACAAATCCACATAATTCGCTGGCTCGGTTGATTTCCTCGGCGATACGTTTAAAGCGCAGTTCAAGCGCTTCACTGTCTTTTGGCATAGTACCGTAGGTAAATTCATCACCCGCAGGATGCTCAACAAAACCGATGCCGCCACACTCGGTCAAGAGTATAGGTAGTCCGCTCACTTGTGCGCAAGGTAAGGCGCCACTGCGACGTTCGATGACTTCCGATAGAGGATTTTTTAGTAAAGTTTTTAGACGTTCTGCAATGGTCTCTGTCTTTGTTTCGTATAGATGCAAAGTCCATAAATCGCCGCTGGAGAACTGCCAGCCATCGTTGCCGACAATCGGCCGGGTATTATCCAATGCCCTTGTGAGTGATGTAATACCATCCACAAAAGCGCGTTGTTCCGCCCGTTCGGCTTGATGCCATATACCCCAGGACTCATTAAACGGCACCCAAGTGATAATGCAGGGGTGTGCTCTGTCTCGTTGTACTAGCTGAAGCCACTCGTCCGTAAGGGTGGTGATCAATTCGTCGCTAAAAATACGACCAGATGGCATTTCTGCCCAGACGAGTAAACCCATTTGGTCTGCCAAAAACAAAAACCGAGGATCCTCCGCCTTTTGATGTTTTCGAACACAATTAAATCCCATATCGAGGGTTAGTTGAATATCCTGCACCATCGAAGTGTCGTTGGGTGGTGTATACCATCCTTGCTCAAAATAACCCTGGTCCAGTACACCTCTTAAGTAGATGGGTTTTCCGTTGAGTAATTGCTGGTTATTTTCAATTGTGATTTCACGTAATCCGGTGTAGCTGTTTACTTCATCAACTAGCTTGCAAGCCTTGTCTTCGAAGCTGATTTTGAGATTATAGAGTGTCGGTGATTGGGGTGACCAAAGGGCAGGGTTGTCGACCTTAAAAGTCATGCGACTTTCCAGACGTTGGTCAAAATATTCTGAGTGAGTCGCTATCAACTTACCATCGTGCAAGAGATCGAGTTTGATAGTGCCAGAGCTTAAATCGGAGAGTCTGGTATGGAGGGTTAAGAGCTGACCCTGTAACTGATAATGACACCAGACATCATTGATATAGGTTTTTGGTACGGGTTCCAGCCAAACCGTTTGCCAGATGCCAATAATAGGGTCGTAGTCAATCGGCCATTTTGTTGTACCGGCTTGTTTACCTCTGGGTTGGGACCATCTTGGGCTGTCGGCTACACGCACGGTAACCAGGTTTGAACCCACATTTACAAAAGCTGAAATTTCTATGGAAAAAGGGGTATAGCCGCCACGATGTTGTCCTACCTGGTGGCCGTTGATATAGACTTCAGCCCAGTGATCAACCGCACCAAAATGTAGGAGTAATGCTTGTTTCAGCCAGGTCTCTTTAATATCGAGGCTGCGCTGATACCAAACTACGTCACAATTCTCAGGTGCCTCGATTCCCGATGCTGGCGATCCTGCTGAAAATGGCACCACGATAGTCTGACTAAAGTTGTGATCGCGGAACCAGCCTTGATCCATGCCGACATCGTTGGCATCTGCCTCGAACCGCCAGTCGCCGTTCAGGTTGAGCCAGTGGCTACGTGTTAGGGTGGGTCTTGGATGCTCCGGTCTAGGAGGCTCAAGTACAGACATATTTTAAACCACATTTTTTCCAGATTACAAAAAAATCCTCATTGTCTATCGGTTTTTAGGCAAGCTTGAGAGGCAGCGAACGCAATCGTTGACCTGTTGCTTTATACACGGCGCTGGCGACCGCAGGTGCAAGCGGTGGTAAACCCGGCTCACCAACACCTGTAGGCTCTGTGCCGCTGTCTATCATTACCACTTCAACTTCTGGTGCTTCATTCATTCGCAGAATCTGATAGTCATGAAAATTACTTTGCTTGAACGCACCTTGCTCAAGGTCAAGGTCTCCATACAAAGCGGCAGTAAGTCCATACATGACAGCGCCTTCCATTTGAGCACGTACAATATCCGGATTGACCGCGATGCCGCAATCTACGATGCAGGTCACTTTATGAACGCGGATTTTCTTGTTTACAATAGACACTTCTGCGATTTCTGCGACATCTGTAAAGAATGAATTATGCGCCGCAAACCCAAGGTGTCTGCCTGCTGCTGGTTGCATTCCTTGCATTTTTTGCTGCGCAACTTTGATGACATTATTTAAACGAGGATTACCTACAGTATTTTTAACGCGAAATTCAACAGGGTCTATGTTGGCTTTTTCTGCAAGCTCATCCATAATCGACTCTTTTGCAAATGAAGTATAAGAGTGTCCGACCGAGCGCCAGAAAGTCAATGGTACGTCATGTTCTACTGTGACGTGGTTGACGGTTTTATTGACTGCGTCATAATCCTCATACAGTCCTTCAATGCTGGAATGGTCAACAACCCACCCGTCAAAAGCATCTTTAGATAAGCCAACCATAAAATCAATAGTGCCATCACCTAATCCAGGGAAGAGGGCAGGCATCATATTTTCTAAGGTCTTAGGTGTGATGTTTCCACCGACCCGCTTTGCTTGCCAAGTCGTCAAATTGCCTTCTTGATCTGCACCCGCTTTGATCTTCATGAGGGATGCTGGGCGATATACACCATTTTGAATGTCATCTTCTCTAGACCACAATAGATGAATAGGTTTTTTGGTTGCGACTGCTACTTCGGTTGCTTCAATAACATGGGTCAGGGTTCCGCGCCTGCCGAAAGCACCACCAAGATAAGTATTGTGGGCACGGACTTTTTCTGTCGGAATCCCAGAGAAGCGTGAAACCAAACCTTGGGCGGCGGAAATACCTTGTGTACCAGACCAAACGTCAGCTTCTCCATTTTCAATTCGGACAACTGCGTTCATCGGCTCCATCGGTGCATGCGCTAGATAGGGTGCCCAGAACTCTCCTTCAACCACATGTTCTGCTGCGGCAAAACCCGTCTCTACATCACCTTCTTCTGTGTCGGTGAGACCTTCATCGTTGGACATGGCCGTTTCATAGTCTGCACGCACGGTGCTAGTGCTAACCTTAGCGAGTGGTACATCCTGCCAAATCGGATGTAGTTTGCTTGCAGCCATTTTGGCTTGCCAATATTTTTCTGCTACAACGGCAACCCCACTCGAAATTTCAACCACATCGGTGACACCGCTCATCGCTAAGGCCGGTGCTTTATCGCAAGAAACTAACTTCGCGCCTGAAACCGGAGAACGTCTAACGACAGCGTGATGCATTCCGGGTACATCGATATCGATGCCAAATTCTGCCTTACCTGTGGATTTTGCGATTGCGTCAACTCGAGGAAACTTTTTGCCAATGTAACGAAAATTACTGTTTGATTTTAAAGTAGCTTCTTCCGGTGTTGGAAGGAGACTTGCAGCGGCGACAAATTTACCATATGGATAACGCTCTCCGTTGGCAATAATATGCCCATCTGCAGTCGTAATATCGCTTTTGTTAATTCCGAGGTCTTTGGCTGCTGCCTCTATCAACAACGCTCTCGTATTCGCGCCGGCCTGGCGAAGTTGGAGGTAGTGGGCTTTAAGGGAGCTACTGCCGCCCGTACCTTGGACACCAAAATCTGGATTATTGTAGTCGCTGTGCACACCTGCAAACTTAATTTCCATATCCTCTGGACTGACATCAAGCTCTTCTCCAACAAGAGTAGCGAGACCTGTCGTCACGCCCTGTCCCATTTCGTCACGGGGACAATAGAACACAACAGAATTGTTCGGTGTGATCTGCAAGAATGCATTAGGGGTCATACCCCCTTCTGCCATCGTTATTGGGAATGGGTCATTTGAGCAGCCAGTAAGGCTAAAACCAATCACGAGGCCACCACCAACCACTGCGGTTGATGTTAAAAATCTGCGTCTAGAAAGATTGATAGTATTAGACTTTGTCGTATTCATGCTTTCACCTCCTTAGTTGCCGCGTTATAGGCCATTGATGCATCACCGACCTTAAGGATGGCTTCTTTAATTCGTACATAACATCCGCAGCGACAGATGTTGCCGCTCATCGCAGAATCTACGTCGGCTCCACTTGGGTTTGGATTTTTTTCGAGCAAGGAGGCTGCAGACATGATCTGTCCTGACTGGCAATACCCACATTGAGGTACGCTAAAATCGACCCATGTTTGTTGCAAGGGATGCATATCATCTGGCGTTCCAAGACCTTCAATTGTTGTCACGCGCTTACCGGCAACGGCGCTCACCGGCAATACGCAAGTGCGATTTGCTTCGCCGTCAATATGCATTGTGCAAGCACCACATAAACCAGCACCGCAACCATATTTGGAGCCTTTTAATTTAAAGGTATCGCGAATAACCCAAAGTAAGGGTGTTGAGGGATCATCCTCGGTATGAACGGTATCTCCATTCAGTGTGAATTCAATCATGTGCTGTGCCTTTATTTGTATAAGAGTCACCACTGCGAATGCATTTTATAATTCGACATGCATTGGTGACAAAAAGTTGTTCGGAAGAAAATAGTGCCATGAATTGTCGAACGTCTTCAGGGAGTTCTGATCCTTGGAGCTTCGGGCCTAAGTCGCCTTGGATCGCGCCCATCAACAGTGCTGCTAATGAACGATTGGTATCGAGGGCTTCTGCATCGCTAAGGCTGAGTCGATCCGCCATAAGGGATGAGATTGAAAATATGAGAGATGCCATATTACGTTTCGCGTCGATCAATACAGGTAAAGAAACGTTGTGCTCGATAACGCTATCGATGCGGGAAATGAGTTGAAGAAGCTCAGGATCTTCTGTAACCGCCTTGTAATATTCCTCTACAAAGGCGCGATCCGAAACCCAACAAGCTATGGATTTACTGAAGCGGTTTTTCCAAGCAGTGAGTTTTTCTAAACACAGTGCGAGTAATACTTCTTCTCGAGTTTCGAAATAGAGATAAAGCGTTCCCTTTGCTATCCCTGACAGGCGACCCAATGCAGACATGGAGAACTTTTCAAATCCAACGTCCTGAAAGTGGGTAGCGGCAGTTTCCAGAATAAATGCTCGTCTCTGTTGTTTTTGTTCAATAGAACGGGCACGTTGGAGGGGAGCTGATTGCATTCAGGTTCATTTTAAATGACTCGTGGTCAGCATATTAACTGACTGGTAGTCAGATGCAACAGTATAGAACACTATTTGTTCCCTATATTATCCCGAGCTTTCGATTTTAGATGTTATCCACTATGCCATGCGTTGTCAGCAGAGTGGCCAATTGTCGGATACAGGCGTAGTACAGGAATGGGAGGCAATTTTGCTTAAATTGGGGCTGCAGGTGAGATAGAATAAGCGGTAGTCCACCTCTATGACTTCTGTTAGCCCATATTAACTCATACCAAATTTGTCCTGTATCACAACCACACTGGCGATACGTTGCAGGCCACCTTCTACCGCGATGCGTTGATCAGCAGGGCAATCTAAAAGCGTATCCAAAGTGGCGTTAACCTTTTTCATATCAAAAAGCGGTTGTTCCGACGCTGCCTGCGATGCGAAGGTATCTCGATAAAATGTGAGCATTGGATCGTTTTTATCCCGAGTGGGGGGCGTCGTGAATGGGTGCTTCTGCCGATTGTAGACTTCAGGTATTAATACATCCTTGGCCGCTTCACGCAGCACATGTTTTTCGCGAATACCTTTTACCTTCATGTTTACCGGCATGCGTGCGGCTACTTCTGCAAGCTTGTGATCGAGAAAGGGTACACGTCCTTCAATGGAGTGAGCCATTTCCATTCGATCACCAAGATAGGACAGTATAAAATTGGGCAGTGAGGTTTTGGCGCTAATGTAGAGGGATTGGTTTAGGGCATCACGTCCTGTAACGCGTTGGGCTATTGGCATGCGATCGAGTGCAGCGACAATCGGAACATGTCCTTGAATATGTTCTGCATAATCCTTGCTAAAGAATGCTGATAATCCGCGCGACATCGCCAGCATGCTATTTACTGAAGCAGGAACCCAACCAAGTCGACCGCGTACTGCATCCATTTCTGGCCCGCTGACTTCCTCCGGTAACATAATTGCTCGGCTAGCCTCGTTGGCGCCAAATATTTGGTCAATAAATTCTGACTTTTGTGTACTCGTGAGGGCAGGGTTATTTTGTACTGCATCTACACGAAAGAAGGGGTATCCACCCAACATTTCATCAGCGCCTTCTCCGGTAAATACTACTTTGATACCCGCGTCACGGACGGCTCGACTTAACAAATACTTGGCTACGCCGTGACCATTAAACATCTGCGTTTCCGCATGCCAGATTGCATCCGACCAAGCATCGGCAAGTTCGAGCCCAGTGATAGGAATGGGATGATAGGATGCGCCAACAAATTCTGCCTGCTTGCGTGCGATAGCGCCCTCGTCATATAGAGGGTTATCAAAGGTCAATGTGAATGCACGGATCGGTCGCTCTATTCCCAATTGCGCAAGACCGAGTACAGCACAGGAGTCAATGCCGCCACTGAGATAGGAGGCAACTTCAACATCGGCAACTAAGCGCTGCTTTACTGAATCGACTAAGACCTGCCGAAACTCTTCTACAA
The DNA here is from genome assembly GCA_047616645.1 of Flavobacterium sp. Classification (GTDB taxonomy): domain Bacteria; phylum Pseudomonadota; class Gammaproteobacteria; order Pseudomonadales; family Azotimanducaceae; genus JAHRVQ01. The sequence continues at coordinate 39,217 of JBLHIH010000015.1, forward strand.
CTTCTTCTTCACTTCGAGTATCTAAGCTAAGTTCATCAGCGTTGGGAAAATCCCAATCCCAATAAGAATGAATATGCACAGCGCCATCGCGTGCTATGGCATAACATCCAGGAGGCACGGCGCTGATACCAGCAAAGTCTGTTCTTTCATGCGCTCGCGACATACCCCCCAGAGCGCCTTCGAGGTCCCAGGCGGCAGGTACACCCAACGCCAACAAAGCCTTTATCTCTGAAGCAAAGAAAACTTCGCCCTTAAACACAGCGTAATATAGAGGCTTGATACCAAAACGATCTCGAATGGCGATCATCACACGCTCGCGTTCATCGGCGATGATCACCGCGTACTCACCACGCAGATCCGTCGCTAGCTGCATACCTTTTTGTTGATACAGGTGTAGCGCAATCTCGCTATCGCTCTCAGTAGTAAACTGACAGCCACCGGTTTTAAGCTGCTCGCGAATTTCACGGTAGCCATAAAATTCGCCATTGACAACAATGTGTACTTTGCCGTCGTGGCTGCTGATGGGTTGTTCGCCATTGTCCAATCCAATAATCGATAGGCGGGTATGACCCAGAGTCCAACATTTGTCTTGTGATGACCAGCTAGCAGAACCATCCGGTCCTCGATGATAGAGAGAGCCTAGTGCCTTCTCGAGGCGTGCATTTGCTATAGGGTATTTAGTGGCTGCTGCTAGAATTCCACACATGTATATTTTTTCACCGTCATAACGTGAATCTTCAAGTTAACATAGCATGGATGCTCGACTCTAGAGTGGTCAACTCATATCTTTATTGTAAATTCATGCATTAAAAATAGCTGCGGTTAATAGCACCTGATATCTCTCGTTGAATACACGCAAGCAAGTAGACTAAATCCTTTGAAGTAGGTAACGTTTCAGCCAATAAGTGAATACTATTTTTATTATTGAGGAATCCCCTATGAAAACCAGAATTACTGAGTTATTTGGCATTGAACATCCTATCATTCAGGGTGGTATGCATTTTGTTGGTCTAGCCGAATTGGCAAGTGCGGTGTCGAATGCAGGTGGTCTGGGTATCATTACCGGGCTGACACAACGAACCCCTGAAGATTTGGCTAATGAAATAGCAAAATGCAAAGAGATGACGGATAAACCCTTTGGCGTCAATCTGACCTTTTTGCCAGGTTTTGCCTCTCCAGATTATCCAGGCTATATCAAAGCGATTATTGAAGGTGGTGTAAGAATTGTTGAAACAGCCGGTCGTAGTCCAGAAGCTTATATGGAAACCTTTAAAGAGCATGGCATCAAGGTTATTCACAAGTGTACTTCTGTTCGCCATTCTTTAAAGGCTGAGCGAATTGGCTGTGATGCTGTCAGTGTTGATGGTTTTGAATGTGGTGGCCATCCAGGCGAAGATGATATTCCTAATATGATCCTACTGCCTCGTGCGGCTGAAGAATTAACGATCCCATTTGTTGCCTCTGGCGGTATAGGTAACGCCAAGCAGCTAGTGGCGTCTCTTGCATTAGGTGCAGACGGTATCAATATGGGGACTAGATTTATAGCCACAACAGAAGCACCTGTTCATCAGAATGTAAAAGATGCGATTGTGAATGCTAGCGAACTAGATACGCGGTTAGTGATGCGCTCTCTTAGGAATACCGAACGCGTATTGGTTAACACGGCAGTAGAACAGTTGATGGAAGTTGAAAAAGAAAAAGGCGATAAACTGGAAATTGGTGATATCGCGGAGTACGTAGGCGGGGTTTATCCTAAGATTATGCAGGAAGGTACAATGGATGCAGGTGCTTGGAGCTGTGGCATGGTTGCTGGATTGATCCATGACATTCCAACATGTCAGGAATTGATCAGCCGTATCATGAGTGAAGCTGATGATGCGATTAAAAATAGATTAGCTAGTTTCGCCTAATATCTGTCTGTCCGTTACCCCGAGAATGGCGATGATTTTCGGGGTAACACTTTCTATTGATTCTTGTACATCGAGCGACATGAACTGATCAGCTTGCAGATTCCAATTCTAATTGATCGGCCATACTAATGTACTCTTGTAGTTTCCCCAATGCAGTGGGGCCATGTTCGTTAATTCTTGCCATTGCATCGACCGTCGCCTTGGTGGGTTTGTCAGTTGAATCAACTGGTTGACTAAAGGCGTCAAGCCTTGCATTTTCCAACCATTTCGTTAGCGCTGGATCTGCGGACCAGCTTAACTGATTCATCGCATGAGCAAGTGTTACCCTCATCCAGTCATTGGCTGTATTTGGATGCGGTACGACTGTAGATATTCGGTTTCGCTCATACTCAGAATCGTAGCTTGCTTCAACATGTGCGATAAATGCAGCACTAAATACTTGCTGACAAAAGCGAACGGTTTGTAGTGTAATTTGATCCCCATCAAACACAGGCACGGCCGGTCTCCGCGCAAGTGCATCTGCAGTACAATCTATGTACAAAGCGTCGTTACTTAGCTGCACCATACCTTGCGCTAACTCAATTTGACCCTGACTCACACGTTTGACCCGACCTTTACGAATGACGTTTTTGATTCTCTTAAGCTGCTGTAGTTCTAAACCAGTGACAGTCGCACAGCGATACATTGAGGGTTTTTCGTCATCATGGATACGCAGTAGTTGTCCATTAGCTTGAACTTTAGCAAACATATCATCGATAGATTCTGATTCAGCGACTGCTTGCATTTGCCCTGCCATTCCCTCAATGCCAATCGTTGCGCCGCTCCTGCCTGGTTGAATATTGGCGCGATCAAGAATCCACGAATCCCGGGGCATAACCCATGAGATCGTCTCGGGCAAAACCTGGTTAGACAAGAGCCAAAGGCATGCGTCCATACCCGTTTTACCTGCACCAATAACAACATACTGAGCATGTGGTGCGCGGAGTTTTGGTAGGTCATTTAGCGGTATACAGGCCACATCACTGTCCACTTGATACTCAGGTGGTTTGACAGATGGGACCGAGACGTTCATATAAGTTGCATCCACCACCTTCCGAGAGATCACTTCTTGGACCTCACCGGTCACAATTGATTTAAAGGATCTACCTCCAAGATAATCACACATGGGGAAGTATTGAACGCGGCCAGAAGACAAAAAACGCCTATGCATAATTTGATCAAAATAAGCGCATACCTCTGCTCCAGAGGCCAGTTCATGCAAGCCCTTGTTCCAACCAGTTTCGTCGATGGTATCGTCACCCAGTTTTTCTGAGTTGACGCCATAGAAAGACGAGGGTTGATGCAAATGCACAAATGGGTAGGCATCATTCCAATGGCCACCGGGCTTGCCATGTTTATCAACCATGACGACTGTCGCGTCGGTTTCCGTCAGCAAAGTATCAACAAATGCCATGCCCATTGCGCCAGTACCTACCACTAAATAATCTGTTTCTAATTTCATATGTATCCAATCAATAGAATAAAGCTTCCTTAAGGAAGCAAAGAATCATACATTATATCGTTTGAGATCGGGAGCAGGACCGGGAGCTCGTGAGAACAGACATACATGTAGAATGCTATAAAGAGCTATTTAGGAGAGTAAGATGAATATTGCGTTTATTGGTTTAGGCACCATGGGTGGTCCCGCGGCATTAAATTTGATTAAGGGCGGGCACTCACTCACTGTGTGTGATCTAAGGGTCGAAAATGCCAATGATCATCTTGCCCAAGGAGCTTCTTGGGCTAGTACTCCCGCAGAAGCTGCGCGTGGAGCAGATATTATTTTCACCATGGTATTCGGACCCCGCCAGATTAGCACAGTGATGCGCGATGAAGATGGCGTCATCTCTGCACTATCGGCTGGCCAAGTGTGGATTGATATGACGACTAACGATCCTGCCTTGGCTCGAGAACTGGCCTCAGAAGTGCGTGCCAAAGGGGCAGAGGCAATCGATGCACCGGTCACCGGCGCAGTTGACGGCGCAAGGTTAGGCCAGATGTCGCAGTTTGCGGGTGGAGATCGAGAAACGATAGAACGCCTTTTACCACTGATGACGCTAATGGGTAAGGTTTACTATATGGGTGACAATGGTTCCGGTTGTATTACAAAGCTTGCGAGCAATCAGTTATGGGCCATACACGCTGCTGCTATGGGAGAAGCGCTGGTCATGACGACTAAGTCGGGTGTGGATCTTAGTTTGGCATGGGAAGCCTTGAAAATTGGTGCTGCAGAAAGTTGGTGTATGCATCATGATGCGCCGTCAGTTTTTGCCGGACACTACGACCCTTCATTTACCCTCGACCTCTGTAAAAAAGATCTGGACCTGATTGTAGGGGCATGTGATGAAGCCGAGACACCTGCGCCGATTACCCGTGCAGTTTACGCCCAATTCGAAAAAGCACGGCTAACCTATGGCGGGGATAAGGGAGAGCTACATATTGTAAAGCTGGAAGAAGACGCCGCTAATGTATCGTTACAAATGGAGGGCGATTGGCAGCCGCATTGGGAGAAAACTTCTTAGCAAGCTCTTCGACATTCCTTCTGTATCAGCTATCATTTAAAACTGCTGGTATTTCTTTGTTGAGTTTTTTTGTTTAATTTTTTGTTTGTTTTCTAATTGAGCTTCTTATTTATTGCTGCGCCGAGAAAAGCCCAAAATTCTGGTTCTTCTCCCAGAGGGGGGTGAAGTTTGATGGTGACATTTTCTAGTTTCAGTCGAAGTACTTCGAGTTGCTTAGGTACATCGAACAATAAATGTCTCCCAGCCGAGAAAAATAACGGAATAATGTCGAAATTACGCATGCCATTTTCGTATTGACCCTCAATAACTTGCTCCAGAC
>JBLHIH010000016.1:0-43774 GCA_047616645.1 Flavobacterium sp.
CCCAAAACGTTGATGTCCTCGAATTCGATCGGTGGGATAAAGAGAAGGCAAATACCAGCGATGTAAATAGGTGTCCCTAGCAGGATGAATGGTTTTCTACGTCCCCATTTCGAACGGCTGCGATCTGATAAAAAACCGACTATAGGATCAGTTAGACCATCGAAAACTCTTGCAAGCACTAACATCAGGCCAACAAAAGCGAGACCTAAGCCGAAACCCTCGGAGTCGGCATAAACTGCTGGTAGATAAACCGCCATGGGTAGAGCAATCATTGCAAGTGGTGTAGCGGGTGCTCCGTAGGAGGCGAGTAACCATTTGCCTAGGGGGAGGCTAGATGATTCGGTAGGGGATTCGCCAGCTGGTTTTTCGTGATTCGTATCAATCTCTGCAACAGTCTCTGTCATCGCCTACCACCTAGTTATTAGACAGTAGACTGTATATTAATCTGCTCAATAATACGAAAGATCAGATTGGGCCACATAAATGGCCGATTCGGACCTTCGGTTTTTCCGAAAATTATTAGAGAATTTGCAAACATTACTTAAACAACTATTTTTATTTATTTGAGACGAGGTAGATTTTTCATGAGCGAAGCAGTGAAAGAACCAAGAGTTATTATTAACCCACTCGAATTGCCCTATCAGGATCCTCTTACAACCCCATTAGATGAATTAGATGTTGCCAGGCCTCAGCTTTTTGAGAAAGACGAGCATTGGACGTATTTCGAGCGATTAAGAAAAGAGGCGCCGGTTCACTATTGTAAAGAAAGTGCCTTCGGCCCTTACTGGTCTATCAGTGATTACAAACATATTAAAGAAGTTGATCAGACACACAATGTTTTCAGCTCGGAACCCGCCATTACCATTGATGATCAAGATGAAGAATTTAAACTGCCTATGTTCATTGCTATGGATCAACCTAAGCATGATCAACAGCGTAAGGTGGTGCAGCCAGTAGTTGTCCCGCGGAATTTGCAGAAATTTGAATCCGTTATTCGTGAACGTACAGGTCAAATTCTTGACGAGGTACCACACAATGAAGAATTTGATTGGGTCGAGCATGTATCTGTTGAGTTAACCACCTTAATGCTGGCAACTATTTTTGGTTTTCCGATGGAAGATAAACATAAATTGACTTATTGGTCGGATGTGGCGACGGGCGGTGTATTCCGAGATTTTACAGAGGAATCTCAACAGAAAGCCTACGCAGAATTGTTGGATTGTTTAGGAACCTTTACAGATATTTGGCATGAACGTGTTAAAAATCCAGGAGAATTCGATCTCATCACCATGTTGGCGCATAACGAAACAACAAAGGATATGGTGAATGATCCAATGGAATATTTGGGTAACTTACTTTTACTCATAGTAGGTGGCAATGATACTACTCGAAATTCTATGACGGGTAGCGTATATGCCTTGAATAAGTTTATGGGTGAGTACGATAAGCTCAGATCTGATGAATCGCTCATCCCTAACATGGTGGCAGAAGTGATCAGGTGGCAGACACCTTTGGCACATATGCGTCGCAAAGCAAAGCAAGATATCGAACTTGGCGGCAAGATAATCAAAGCCGGTGATAAGGTTATTATGTGGTATGTTTCTGGAAATCGAGATGAAAAAGTTTTTGAGGATCCGCATAAATTGATGATTGATCGAAAAAATGCTCGCCAACATGTCTCATTTGGTTTTGGTATTCATCGCTGTATGGGTAATCGTTTGGCAGAGATGCAATTGAAAATACTCTGGGAAGAAATCCAAGCGAGATTTAGGTTTATTGAAGTGATGGATGAACCTAAGCGTTCTCAATCAGTGTTTGTAAAGGGCTATAATAACTTACCGGTCCGTGTACAGCGAAAGTAATACCTAAACTACATAAAACTAAGAGCTGAAAAGGACTTAAGTCATGCCTCAAGCACAAGCGAATAACATTACTATCGAATACGATACCTTTGGTGATCAACAAAAACCTGCGATGTTGTTGATTATGGGCTTGGGTGCTCAGATGATTCACTGGGATGTGGATTTCTGCAATCAACTTGCCAGCGAAGGTTTTTATGTTATACGATTTGATAATCGAGATGTAGGACTCTCCAGCAAAATGGATGGGGAGTCTGTACCCGAACTCAGTAAAATGGTATTGGATTTGATGTCGGGTAAAACACCTAAAGTGCCTTATTCAATTGATGATATGGCTGCTGACGCTATGGGTTTATTGGATGTCTTAGGTATTCAGCAGGCACATATTTGTGGCGCTTCAATGGGGGGAATGATCGCTCAGCTGGTTGCCTGTCACTATCCCGAACGAGCGCTTAGTTTGACCTCTATCATGTCTACAACAGGAAGCCCGGACCTACCCAAGTCCACAGCAGAGGCTCAAGAAGCGTTGTCAGCACCTCGTCCAGACAGTGAGGAGGAGGTGGTGAAAAGAGCCCAAAGCAACGCATTGATACTGGGTAGCCCTGGTTTCGAAAAAGATGCAGAATTTATAGCTCGACGCGCCTTGGAAGCATTTAGGCGAAGTTTCTATCCAATGGGATTTGCAAGGCAAGTCGCTGCAATCGTCGTTGCCGGAGATCGCCGGGTAAAACTGCAAAAACTAACATTGCCAAGTTTAGTCATTCACGGAACCGATGATCCCTTAGTACCCGTTCAGGGAGGGCATGATACTCATGAAAATATTGTTGGCTCTAAGCTTGAGTTAATTGAAGGTATGGGTCACGATTTACCTAAAGGCGCGTGGAATAGAATAATATCGTCTATTACGAATCTCACATTAAAAGAAACTGAAAGCACCTAACCATTTGGTGCAGTTGTTGATATTTTTCTTGTTGAAATGGCATTAACTGCTTTCCCTATTTTAAGGGACGTTATTTTAAGGGCCATTATTTTAAGAGACGTTCTTTTTAGCGCTGTTCTTTTTGAATTTATTCTTTTTGAATTGATCGTTTGTTGATTTAACACCCTTAAGTTCGATGGGTAAGTGGGCTTGGCTTTGTTGAATTAAATCATTCAAGGATGTGACGAGCGGATCCATAAAAGAGTCATACTTTGCTTTCCTGTTAGCGACAGCTTCAAGTATGGATTCCCAATGTGCAGTCATGTCAGGTAGGGTAGCAGAGTCCGGAAGGCTTTTTATCAAAGCGCGACCCGTTGGTGTAGAGAGAATTTGCTTCCCTTTGCGTTCGAAGAACTGTCTTCTAAAAAGCAGTTCGATAATACCGGCGCGGGTAGCCTCAGTGCCTAGTCCATCTGTCTCTTTTAGTATCTTTCGAATGTCAGCGTTTTTTACAAATCTAGCAATTCCCGTCATGGCTGATAATAGACTCGCATCTGTAAAGTGCTTAGGAGGGCTCGTTTCCTTTTCAAGCAAATTTGCGTCGTAACAATAAAGTGATGCACCTTTTTTTAAGGCGGCAGGAACATCATTTTTCTTCTGTTTCTTTTTACTTTGCTTATCGCTTAAAAAAACTTGCTTCCATCCTTCGACTTTTGTTTGTCGGTTTTTAGCAATAAATGTGCCGCCTTCAATTTCTAGGTTTACTTGAACTTCTTGGTATTCATGTTTGATGAAAAATTGACATAAATATTGACGGGCGATGAGTTCATAAACTTTTGCTTCCCCAGCGTTTAGTCGACTGATATCGGCTGTTTTTCTTGTAGGTATTATGGCGTGGTGAGCAGCAACTTTATCATCATCCCAGACTTTGCCTTTGATACTTGTATCGGCAACATCGATTAGGCTTCTGATTGAATTGATGTTAATGGCGATAGCTTTAAGCACGCTGGGCGCCTCTACAAAATGTTCTTTAGGTAAATATCGGTTATCAGAACGTGGATAGGTAATGAGTTTGTGTCGTTCATATAAACTTTGACAATGATCAAGGACCGCTTGAGCGCTGAGAGAATGACGAGTCGCTGCCTCAATTTGCAAGGATGACAGGTTGAAAGGAAGTGGTGGCGCAAGTTTTTTTACTTTCCTGCTTATATTAGTGACTAATGCATTTTTGTTAGTAATTCTCTCAACAACATTTTTCCCAAGTCCTTTAACAAGCACATGCCCGTCAGTGTCCATATAAGGCTCGCAGGCTTCGCTAGGTTGCCACACAGCGACAAAACGATCTGATTCATCTGTCTGAGTCTTTTGAATTGAAGCTTCAACCTCAAAGAAGGGCTTCACCTTAAAGTTATTGATTTCTTCGTCTCGACGAACGACCAAACCCAAGAGGGGTGTTTGAACTCGTCCAACGGATAATAAGCCGTCAAACCCTACCTTGCGCCCTTGGAGGGTGTAAGCACGGGTCATATTAATCCCGTATAACCAATCAGCCCGTGATCGGGCCAAGGCAGAAGACGATAATGGTTGAAATTCTTTGTTGTCCCTCAATTTTGATAGTGCTTGGGTTACAGCATTGGGGTTTAAATCATTGATAAGACAACGTTTCACGAGCGGTTTTTTCTTTCCCCTCAAGTGCTCAATCACTTGATCAACTAATAGCTGTCCTTCACGGTCTGGATCTCCTGCGTGAATTATTTCATCAGCATCTTTGATTAACTTTTTCAATACGGATAGTTGTTTGCTGGTTTTTGGCTTTGCCTGCAATATCCACTTATCTGGAATAATAGGCAGATGTTCTTGTCGCCACTGTTGGTATGCAGGGTCATAGGCTTTTGGTTCTGCTTGTTCGAGCAAGTGCCCAATACACCAACTGACACAGTCACCATTGCCAGTAGTAATGTAACCATCCATTTTTCGATGAGGTTTAGTAAGCACTTCTGCTATGGCACGACCTAGGCTAGGTTTTTCAGCAATATAAAGTTTCACTGTTTATAAGACATGATATATGACATGTATTTTGTTATCAGAAAGTAAAATGGTAGCACGGTATTTACTGGTTGTATATACAGTAGATGGCCACCTCAAACCAAGCAGGTTAATTTGTACTTGATGAAGCCCATGCGCCTGTCTATAATCGCGCTCCTTCTTAGGTGATATTGTTCACTAGCTTATTCAATATGCAGAGTGATAGTATAAACAACTTGTTGAATAGTGCTTATATTTCAATAAGTTAAGATCGAAAACTTAAGAAGATACAAATATTTATTAAGTGAAATGTGATACGCGAGAGTGGCGGAATTGGTAGACGCGCTGGATTTAGGTTCCAGTATCGCAAGATGTGAGAGTTCGAGTCTCTCCTTTCGCACCATATTTCATTAAATATATTGGTATTAGAAATTTTAAAATTGTTCCAATCATTCTTATAAAGCATCACTGAAGAGAAATAGGTAAATACCCATGCAAGTAACCCTCGAAACCACATCCGGTTTAGAACGTCGCATGCGCATTAGCGTGCCAGCGGAAGAATTGGACGACAAGGTTGACGCTAAACTTAAGCAAGCAGCGGGACAAGTTAAAATAAAAGGCTTTCGACCTGGCAAAGTACCTATGAAAGAGGTTAAGAGGCGATATGAAGTGGGTATTCGCCAAGAAGTTTCTTCAGATGTAATGCAATCTTCTTTTGCAGAAGCCCTTCAACAGGAATCAGTATCTCCAGCCGGTGCACCGCAAATTGAAGACGTGAGTAATCTTGAAGCGGGGAAAAATTTAGAATTTACCGCTATTTTCGAAGTATTCCCAGAAGTTACACTAAGTGATTTTTCTAGTATTCTGATTGAGAGACCCGTTTCAACAGTCGAAGAATCCGACATAGATAAAATGGTTGAAACGCTAAGAACCCAGCGGTCAGAATTTAAAGAGGTCGATAGGGCCTGTAAAGACGAGGATAAAGTCAATTTAGACTTTGATGGATATCTTGATGGTGAATCCTTTGATGGCGGAAAGGCAGAAGGTAGTGATATCGTTTTAGGCTCTGGCAGTATGATTCCGGGCTTTGAAGATGGCATTGTAGGCGCGAAGGCTGGCGAAGAAAAAGAAATTAAAGTGACTTTTCCTGAAGGCTATCAAGCTGCTGAGTTAGCCGGTAAAGAGGCGACCTTTAAGATTAAGGTAAATACGGTTCTTGAATCAGAATTGCCTGAATTAAACGACGCGTTCTATACAAACTTCGGTGTGCAGGAAGGCGGATTGGAAGCGTTTCGATTGGAAGTAAAGTCCAATATGGAAAAAGAACTTGCTGCGGCGGTAAAAAACAAGGTCAAGAATCAAGCTATGGACGGGCTTCTTGTGTCCAACAAGATTGATGTCCCAAAGGCGCTCCTAGATCAAGAAATTAATAGGCTTCGCCATGAAGCAGTTCAACAATTTGGTGGTCACGATAAGATTGACCCCTCAATGTTGCCTGCAGAAATGTTCACGGCTCAAGCAGGGAAGCGTGTGTCTCTTGGCCTGCTTGTCAATGCTATTGTCGAACAACATGAACTTAAAGTTGATGATGATAAAGTGAAAGAAATGATTGAGACCATGGCGTCTTCCTATGAGGAGCCAGAACAAGTGATGAATTATTACTACGGTAACGAAGAACAACTTAATCAAATACAGAACTTGGTACTTGAAGATATGGTAATTGATACTATATTGGAAAATTCCAAGGTTTCTGATCTAAAGTTGGCTTACGATGATGCCATTAAGGCTACAGAGCCCGCCGCCCTCGAAGATGCGTCTGATTCTGACACAGATGAAGCAGAAGATGCAGTAGAAGCAGAAAAAAAGGCTGATGAGGTATAGACCCAGAGGAAATTTACTCCGCTACATTTACTCCCTAATAGGTACTAATAAAAACTTTTTAGTGCGAAAGCATTGAAGTTTTAGAAAAATGACGCAATATTGGTATCTAGGGAGTATTTTCTGATGGAGATGCTTCCACTACGCAGCGTATGAATTCATCAGGTGGGCATGATTACAGCATGTCGACATGCTTAAGCTAGTAAAGCGCCTTTTGTTAAAGAGAGATGATTTGATAGACTTCTGCTTTGATAAGCTGCTACATTTATTGATGTAATAATCCTTTTAGACTGAGGTACAAATGAGCGACAATTTTGGTGATAACTTTCTCCCGGAAACAACTGCAATGGGCTTGGTTCCCATGGTGGTTGAGCAAACAGCACGGGGCGAGCGCTCTTATGATATTTTTTCGAGATTATTAAAGGAAAGAATTATCTTCATCGTCGGTCCTATTGACGATGCAATAGCAAACTTAGTGGTTGCACAGCTGCTTTTTTGTGAATCTGAAAATGCCGACAAAGATGTCCAGCTTTACATTAACTCACCCGGCGGCTCTGTCACTGCAGGTCTTGCAATTTACGATACGATGCAATTTATTAATTGTGACGTCTCCACGATGTGTATGGGCCAAGCTGCTAGTATGGGTTCGTTTTTGCTGGCTGGGGGCGCTAAAGGCAAGCGGTATTGTTTGCCTAATTCTCGGATTATGATTCATCAACCGAGCGGTGGGTCTCAGGGGCAAGCATCGGATATTGAAATACAGGCGAGAGAAATTTTATTTCTTCGAACACGCTTAAACGAGATTTTGGCAGCGCATTCAGGTAAATCGGTTGAACAAATAGCCATTGATACTGAACGCGATAACTTCATGACCGCGCAAGAAGCCTTAACCTACGGATTGGTAGATAAAGTCCAAGAACCTAGGGTTCCACTGGCGTCTGTCTAAATACGCCATAATACTGGTTAAAAGCAACCTTGATAAGCATCTTGATAAGAAAGTGCTTACCAATACTTGAAACCAGTGGCAATAAAATTTAACGTATTGGTATTGGAATATAGCTGTTAGCCGAAATTCGGTTAGTCCTATTGGACTTTTTATAAGAAACAGCAAAAGATAAGAATTTATAGAGGTTAAGTGATGTCAAATGAACATGATGGTGGCAGCGGCGATGATAAATTGCTCCATTGCAACTTCTGTGGCAAAAGCCAACATGAAGTTCGTAAGTTAATTGCCGGACCGTCCGTTTATGTCTGTGATGAATGCGTAGAGCTATGTAACGACATCATCAGAGAAGAATTACAGGAAAGTAGTGACGAAACGGAAAAGAAGAAATTACCGACACCCAAAGAAATTAAAGAGATTTTAGACGAATATGTGATCGATCAAGACCGAGCAAAAAGGGTTTTGTCTGTTGCCGTATATAATCACTATAAGCGCCTAAATTACGCAGGTAAAAAGGGTGATGTCGAATTACAAAAGAGTAATATTTTACTTATTGGTCCAACCGGTACGGGTAAAACCTTATTGGCTGAAACCTTAGCTAGATTATTAGATGTTCCCTTTACAATTGCTGATGCAACAACCCTTACAGAGGCGGGTTATGTCGGTGAAGACGTTGAGAATATTATTCAAAAGCTATTACAAAAATGTGATTACGATGTGGATAAGGCTCAAGTTGGGATAGTTTACATTGATGAAATTGACAAGATCTCTCGTAAATCTGACAATCCTTCAATAACGCGTGATGTTTCTGGTGAAGGTGTTCAACAAGCTTTGTTGAAATTGATCGAAGGCACTGTTGCATCTGTACCACCTCAAGGTGGTAGAAAACATCCACAACAAGAATTTCTCCAAGTTGATACATCAAATATCCTCTTTATATGTGGCGGTGCTTTTGCTGGGTTGGATAAGGTTATTCAAGATCGCTCTTCTAAAAGTGGCATCGGATTCGGTGCCAATGTTGAAACAGAAATAGGGAAGAAGAATTTGGGTGAAACGCTTAAAACCGTAGAACCTGAAGATCTTGTTAAATATGGTTTGATTCCTGAGTTTGTTGGTCGTCTACCCGTTATTGCGACGTTAGATGAACTTGACGATGTAGCACTCATTCGGATACTTAAAGAGCCTAAAAATGCCTATACAAAACAATATAGTAAGCTCTTTGAGATGGAAGATGTTGAAATAGACTTCCGAGAAGAAGCACTTGCTGCCATAGCCAAGAAGGCAATGGACAGGAAAACAGGGGCTCGTGGGCTAAGATCGATACTAGAGTCTGTATTGTTAGACGTCATGTATGAAATTCCTTCTTCTGATAATGTAACGAAAGTGGTTGTGGATGAAAACGTCATCAATGGCACCGCCGATCCTATTCTGATATATGAAAGCCCAGATCAAGCGAAAGCAGCACCGGAATAGCTTTTTTAAAGCGAAATTTCGGACGAAGCGTTATAAAAAGGGCCATATGGCCCTTTTTCTTTGTATGATAGACCCAATAAAGTACTAAGCCTTCGCTAATGTATAAAAGCGTTATACATACGGAGCCTTATAAGAAAGAAGTATAAGAAAGATTCACTAGTAACAATTTGATCACAGCTGATCAGGAGAATTTATGGTAAGCCTGAGTAATGTACCGATAGTGACACTTCGCGATATGGTGGTTTATCCCCACGGAGTACAGCCACTTTTCATTGGTACGATTAAATCTATTCGCGCCCTCGATTATGCCCAGCGAAATGATAAAGCAAAGCAGGTCCTACTGGTTGCAAAAAAAGATCCCGAAAATGAAGCTCCAGGACCGGATGACCTATACCAATTCGGCACTATTGCCACAATTTTACAGTTAATTCGACTCCCTGATAAGACAGTAAAAATCCTTGTTGAGGGAGGTAGACGAGCAAAAATTACGGCAATAACAGAAGGTGAAGAATTCTTTACAGGTAATGTTGATGTTATCGAGGAAGAGATGGTATCTGCTAGCGAATCAGAAGCCTTTGTCCGGTCTTTGATGTCCGCCTTCGATCAATACGTTCAATTGAGTAAGAAAGTCCCACCAGAGGTGATGACATCTCTTTCTAGCGTTGATGAGCCAAACCGCCTTGTGGATACAATAGCGTCACAAATGAACCTCAAGCTCGACGAGAAGCAGAAAATACTTGAAATGCCTGCGCTTGGAGAGCGCATTGAGCACATGATGAAGTTGCTCGAGTCTGAAATTGATTTATTTAATGTCGAAAAGCGGATTCGCGGTCGTGTAAAGAAACAGATGGAAAAAAGTCAGCGCGAGTATTATCTAAATGAACAAATGAAGGCTATAGAGAAAGAACTGGGAGACCTTGATGACGTTCCCAATGAACTTGAAGAAATTCAGAAGAAACTCGCAAATTCTGGCATGCCAAAAGAAGCAAAGGATAAAACTACGTCTGAGGTTAGTAAGCTAAAGATGATGTCTCCTATGTCGGCAGAAGCAACCGTCGTACGGTCATATATTGATTGGATGCTGAGTGTTCCTTGGAAAAAACGATCCAAAGTTCGAACTGATATTAGTGAGGCTGAAAGCGTATTAGAGGCTGATCACTATGGTCTAGATGAAGTGAAAGATCGCATCCTTGAATATCTTGCTGTTCAGAAAAGAGTCAAAAAAATTAAAGGACCTGTATTGTGTTTAGTGGGTCCTCCTGGAGTAGGTAAAACCTCTCTCGGAGAGTCAATAGCGCGTGCGACTAATCGAAAGTTTATTCGTATGGCCGTCGGTGGTGTTAGAGACGAGGCAGAAATTAGAGGCCACAGGCGAACCTATATCGGGTCAATGCCGGGAAAGATAATTCAAAAATTAGCTAAATCAGGTGTTAAGAATCCGCTCTTCCTACTAGATGAAATAGATAAGATGGGACAGGATCACAGAGGTGATCCAGCCTCGGCCTTGTTAGAAGTACTAGACCCAGAGCAAAACAATTCCTTCAATGATCATTACATGGAAGTAGATTACGACTTATCAGAGGTTATGTTTATTTGTACCTCCAATTCTATGAATATACCCACTGCTTTGCTGGATAGAATGGAAATAATTCGTATTCCTGGTTATACAGAGGATGAAAAGTTAAACATCGCAAATCGCTATTTAGTTCCCAAGCAATTGGAGAACAATGGTGTAAGGAAGAATGAGCTGGTCATCGAAGATAGTGCGGTAACCGATTTGATTCGCTATTACACGCGAGAAGCTGGCGTTCGAGGGTTAGAGCGCGAAGTTGCCAAACTTTGTCGAAAAATGGTCAAAGAGAGTGCGCTTCTTGAGGATGATAATGCGAAAAAGGAAAAAGCTGAAGGGAAAAAACTAGGGAAGAAAAAAATACAAACAACAACCCTGGTGATAGACGGCGATAATCTAGAGAAGTACTCAGGCGTGCGGAAGTTCAATTTTGGTCGAGCTGAAAAAGAAGATCAGGTAGGCCAGGTTACCGGTCTTGCAGTTACAAGCGTAGGTGGAGAGTTATTAACCATTGAAGCGGTTGCGGTTCGGGGTAAAGGGCAGACAATCAAGACAGGTTCTCTAGGGGATGTAATGCAGGAATCCATTCAGGCGGCTATTACAGTCGTTCGGAGTCGTGCTGAGGCTTTGGGCATTGCGAAGGACTTCCACGAGAAGTATGACATCCATATCCACATGCCAGAGGGAGCGACACCTAAGGACGGACCTAGCGCTGGTATTGGGCTTTGTACAGCCATCGTGTCAGTTTTGACCGGTATTCCAGCGCGCGCGGATGTAGCAATGACAGGTGAAATCACCTTGCGTGGTCAAGTATTGCCGATTGGGGGCTTGAAAGAAAAGCTGCTAGCAGCCCACCGTGGCGGAGTGAAAGAAGTACTGATTCCTAGTGAAAATGTCAGAGACTTGAAGGAGATACCAGAGAATATTAAAGGGGATCTTGTTATCCATCCAGTTAAGTGGATTGACGAAGTTTTGGATATCGCATTGCAAACCCCCCCCGAACCTTTAGCAGAAAGTGCTGTTAATGATCAAGAATCTGGAGGGGAATCCGATGCAGACCTTAGAATCTCTGCTCATTAGACGTTTATGCTTGACAGAGTTTTTGTGCAATTGGTATAACATAGCCCGCGATATGAGGCTTCTGTGATAGACCTTGTCTTTAAATCCAAATAAGATACTTTGGTCAGGCATTAAATCATGGCTTGGTAGAGCAAATAGAGATTTATTTAGGCAATTTTGTTGATCCAATCAAACGAAAAAGATTATGTAATCTGAATTAAATGTACGCATACATAACTATTATATTTCCTACAAGGGGTTAAAGAGTGAACAAACAAGAACTTATAGAGAACATAGCAACTTCAGCAGACATTACTAAGGCAGCTGCAGGTCGAGCGCTCGATGCAATGATAGATGGAATTACAGATTCTTTGAAGCAAGGTGATTCAGTCGTATTGGTAGGTTTTGGCACCTTCAATGTGAGAGATCGCGCGGCTCGTGTTGGTCGTAATCCGCAAACTGGAGAAGAAATTCAAATTAAGGCAGCAAAAGTACCTGCGTTTAAAGCGGGTAAAGCACTCAAGGATGCAGTTAATTAACGAATAATTGCATATAGCCGGATAATCGGTAAAGAAAGAAAATGGCGCATCTAAGATGCGCCATTTTTGTTATAAGGCGATCTGAATTATTAGTTATTCAGATACTTATTAAGCGTTCAGATTCATGATAGTCGAACATGACCTGAAAATATTTTAAGAAAGGTATTATAAATGTCCATTCAGAGAATGCGGGATAAATCAGAAGGTATTGTCGCTAAAATTATTGTTGGTTTAATTATCATCGTTTTTGCCGCCTTCGGTATGGGTTCAATCACGACATTTTTAGCACCCGTTGCCAAGGTCGCCACTGTCAATGGGGATGATGTCACCCAACAAGAAATGGAAATCGAAGTCCAGCGTACTCGTCGAATTCTACTTTCTCAAAACCAGACTCCTGAAAGCATCAATGAAGATGAACTCAGACAGAATGTGCTTCAAAACTTAATCAATCGAAAGTTGCTTGTACAAGCCTCGGATGATTTAGGCTTAAGATATGGTACCCAAGCGCTTGATGCAGATATTGTTAATACATCTGCTTTTCAGATAGATGGCGTATTTGATCCCCAACAATTTCAATTAGTTCTAGGTTCCGCGGGCTACAGCCCCCTTACTTATCGCTCTGAAATGCAAAGAGATAAAGTATTAGTTCAAATGAACAGTGCAATTCGTACAAGTGCCTTTCTAACCGATGTAGAAATTGATCGGGCAAATAGCCTTGCACAGCAAACCAGAGATATTGCTTTCTTGAGAGTCGACGTTGATGCGCTTAGTGAGAGCATCGAAATACCAGAAGATGAAATCAAGGCCTTTTATCAAGATCATACAGCCAACTATCTCACTGAGGAAGCCGTTGATATTTTATATGTAGAGATTAAACGCAACGATTTATTAAGCGAAGTAGAAGTCACAGAAGATCAGTTAGAAGCATTTTTTGCAGATACAAAAGCGACTTATGCTGAACCTGAGCGTCGTCGTGTTGCGCATATTCTTATTGATGTCAGTGATGAAAGGTCGGAAGAAGACGCTAAAGTTCAAGTTGATGGTCTCTACCAACAACTAATTTCTGGCGGAGATTTTTCTGCGCTAGCATCAGAATTTTCGGCTGACGCAGGCTCGGCTGAGGCGGGTGGTGATCTTGGCTTTAACGATCAAGGTACTTTTGTTGAGGAGTTTGAGTTCGCTGCAAATGTGCTTGCTTTAAATCAATTGTCCACACCTATCAAGACGGAGTTTGGATATCACATACTCAAATTGTTAGGCGTTGAGGATGCAGTCGATCCGGAATATGCGGATGTACGAAATAGGGTAGAGGCGGAATTTCGTAAAGTTGGCGCGGAAGAATTGTTTGTAAATCTATCTTCTCGTTTGAGTGAAATATCTTACGAATCAGAGGATTTGGCTGAACCCGCAGAAGAACTCAACCTAGAGGTAAAGGCGACGGGACTCGTGAGTCGATCTAAGCCAACAGGCATTGCCGCAACACCTTCAGTATTAGAAGCGGCTTTGAACCCAGATGTTCTTTTAGATGGTAATAATAGCGTTCTGCTTGAAGTGACGCCAAATCATCATGTTGTGCTGAGAGTTAACCAATATCAGCCACAGGAAGTAAAAACCCTTGAATTAGTCTCAGAGGAAATTGCTAAGACCCTCAAACTCAAGAAAGCGAGTACATTAGCAAAAGGTCAAGCTGTAGAGATGACATCATTGTTGGAGACCGGTTCAATTACGCGATTTGTCGCTGATAAATTTAATTTGCGATGGACGGTTGTTGGTGAAGCCAAAAGAAATCAGATCGGCATGGATCGAGAAATAAACACGGAAGCATTTTCCTTACCTAGACCATCCGAAGGTAATAAATCAGTAGGTTACTCCGTGTTAAATAACGGAGATGCCGCAGTACTTGTCGTCACAAACGTTCAAAATAACAATGGTGATACATCGAGTGCTGATGATTTACGCAGTCTAGGTCGAGTATTAGCGTCTCAACAAGGGGGTAGTGATTACCTTGAATTTAGAGACAACCTGACACTAGAGGCGTCTGTGTCTAGCTCGGAGTAATTTATTAACTAGCTAATCTACATCGATTAGCTAGTTAGTTCCCGCCCATAAATAGGTGCATTTGGCTGAAAGCTGCAAAACAGAATATATGTTAGGTAATACTTTCAATCAGTAAGTTTCGACAAGGAACTTACAAGGGAAGTAGCCCCGACGTTTTCGATTTCTGGATGTACACTAGTTAGTTCCCGTCCAGAAGTCGCCAGGTTTGGCTGAATGTTGAGAAGCTTTAGATATGTTAGGTGATAATTTCAAGCAGTAAGTTTCGATAAGGAACTTACAAAGGAAGTAGCCCGACGTTTTTGATTTCTGGACAGGCACTCATTATTCAGTCTGCGTGACATCTACATATAAGGTAATTCGATCACCAGGCTGAATATATTTTTTAGCACCGATCTTCTTGTTCCACTTCTTTATTTTGTTCACTGATAAATTAAACTTATTTGCTATTCTTGCTAATGATTCACCTCTGCGAACTCTGTAATTTACCTTTCTAATGATATTTTGGTTCGCGTCTTTGGCAAAGTTGTTAATTGAATCTTGATTAAGCTCTTGATTAAAGAAGGCTATATTTTGAGGTGTATTGAATATCAATAATTCCTTACCGACGTGTAATAGATCTCTAGGCGCCATTCCATTCCATTTCGCGAGATCTCTAACCGATACTTTGAAAGTTCTTGAAAGGTCCCAAAAATTGTCTCCAGATTGGATAGTATAACGCTTCGGTTTACCACCAATTTTCTTTTGAACTGAAGCTTGGTTAGATTTCAATCGCTGAGAGTCACTTAGCTGGTACTTATCACTTGCCTGACTTGCTACAGGTATTAGTAAAGATTGCCCTGCGACGATCAAGTTGCCTCTGATATTGTTGGCCTTACGTAGGGTGTCAATGGTCGTTTTGTAGCGTCCTGCAATGACACTCAAGCTTTCTCCATTTTTAATCTTATGGTGTTTCCAACTAATTCTTTCTTCTAAAGGCAGGTTGAGTAGCTTTTCTCTAAATGCATCAGCTTTCTTTACCGGAATGAGCAGCTTGTGTGGACCACTTGGATGTGTAGACCATTTATTAAAGCCTGGATTTAGTAGATAGAGCTCTTCAGTTGAAATGTTTGCTAGTGCGGCAGCCTTTGATAAATCAATTTGTGACCCAGTATCTACAACATCAAAATAAGGCGCGTTCACAATGGGTTTTAAAGTTATGTTATATCGTTCAGGGTCAGAAATTATTGCGCTAATAGCCAAAAGCCTAGGTACATAGGCTCTTGTTTCTCGGAATAGATCAAGGGAGAAAAAATCTGCGGCTTTGCCAGCCTTAATGTTCTTCCTCATGGAGTATCGAACATTACCTTCACCTGAATTGTATGCAGCTAGTGCAAGTAACCAGTCTTTGTTAAGAGACCGGTGTGAGGCCTGTAAGTAAGTGAGTGCAGCATTTGTTGCCTCAACTACATCCCGTCTACCATCGTACCAATAGTCAATTTTTAGTCCGTAGAGTTTTCCAGTGGACGGAATGAATTGCCACAGACCCGAGGCACGTCCGTGGGAATAAGCAAAAGGATCAAATGCACTCTCAACGATGGGTAACAATGCAAGTTCCATTGGTACTTGTCTTGCTTCAATTTCTTCGACAATTTGATATAGGTATCTTGTTGCTCGGGTCGCTACTCGATCAAGGTAGTCGGGGTGACGTAGGTACCAATTTAGTTCGGCGATGACTCTTGGATCGTCTAAATGATGGTTTAGTTGAAAACTCTTGCGCATTCGGAGCCAAAGATCCTTTGTGATTTCTGGTGGCTCTACTGCTGGAGGCTGCAGGGGTAAAGGGGCATCTGTTCTTTCAACAAGGTCATCTCTTCCGTCAGCGGTGATGGGCATGGCTGCGGCAATTACGATTTCTTCACTCACGAGCTCTGTTAAATTTGGTCTTGATTCTTGTGTATCCGCTTTTAAAATGACCTCAGCCGTACTTGCCTTCTGTGGCTGTAAGAAATTCGATTGGCAGGCGGAGAGGGACGCCACAAGCAGGCAAATGATGCTAAAATAAATAGGCGGGCAGCGCTTGGTAACATCATTGATCAGAGCCTTAATATTGGTCTCTCTGACATGAGTATTTTTGTAAATCGTTTCGATCAATAGCTTTCTCTTTTAGATGTTATTAAGATAGGTGACAAGAATTGTAACAAAAAGTCCCCCGAGATTATCTGATTAACGTAGACCATTCGGCAATATTGAGGTTTAAAGGTGTTAGAAGAAGTAAGTCCATGGTTTGAGTCTCCATTAGGCTCACAAGTACTGGATACAGAGTTGGCGATTATTGAACAATTGCTCCCTGGTTTTTTTGGTTATCATCTACTTCAGTTGAGTGTTCAATCTCGTCTATTGTACGAAAGTAGTCCGATTCGCCATAAATTTTCCCTTGCCCCTTCTGTGGAATCAAACCTTGCTGCTTGCAAGGTATCCTCTGAAAATACAAATCAGAGGGTTTCTCCACAGGTGCTAGCGGAAACTGAATTGTTACCCTTTGAAAAAGACAGTCTTGATGTGGTTTTACTTCATCACTTGTTGGATTTTCATGCGTCTCCCCAAAACCTATTAAGAGAAGTATCCAGAGTCGCGAGACCAAATGGACAGGTGGTCATTGTGGGCTTTAATCCGCTTAGTTTGTGGGGAGCATACAAACCAATAGGCGCTTTGAGAAAGAAACAACCATGGCAAGGAAATTTTATTAGACCTGGGCGACTAATGGATTGGCTAAATTTGTTAAATTTCAAAATTGATAGAGCGCAATATTCCATTTACAGTCCGCCCTATCAAAGAAAAGAAAAGGCGGGCCCCCAAGTTGACTATTCCCAAGGTTTGAGCCGAAATTATAATTGGCCATTTGGTGCCGTTTTCGTCATTGTCGCCCGAAAGCAAGTTGGAACCATAACGCCCATCAGACCGGTATGGACGGGTAAACAAAACTTAGGACGCTTGAGTGTTGTAAGACCGGCAGCAGGTCGAGAGATAGCAAACAGAAACTTCCCCAACGACTCACCTAAAAAATAAGGTTTCATCATGCGCCAAATCGTCTTAGATACGGAAACTACCGGTCTGGAAGTTTCACAAGGTAATCGTATTCTAGAAATTGGTTGCGTTGAATTGCTTGACCGAAAATTAACCCATTCCCATTATCATCAATATATCAATCCTGAAAGGGACAGTGAAGAGGGGGCTTTAAATGTTCACGGCATTACAAGTGAATTTTTACACGATAAGCCGCTTTTTAAGGATATATGGAATGACTTTTTAGCTTTTGTCGAAGGTGCAGAACTTATTATTCATAATGCACCCTTTGATGTAGCATTCATCAACGAAGAAATGAGACTGGTTTCTCCCTCCCTCGGAAAAATTACAGATTACTGTAAAATCTTAGACAGTCTACGTTTGGCTAAGCAGAAACATCCTGGACAAAAAAATAATCTTGATGCGCTTTGCAGACGGTATGATGTGGATAATTCAAAGCGAGAATTGCATGGTGCACTGCTCGACTCGGAAATTCTTGCTGATGTTTATCTATTGATAACAGGTGGGCAAGTATCTCTTGGGCTTGATGTAGAAAGCTCAAACGATGGTAGCTTTGATGACAGATCCGTGAAATTAGATTCGAATAGGGCAAGATTAAAAGTGATTAAAGCGAGTACAGATGAATTGAGCTTACATGAAAAAAAATTAGACGTAATTGAAAAAGATGCAGAGACTAGTGTCTGGCGATCCAACGTAGTGGAGGAAGGTTAGAATGTATAAATGGCCTGCTGTACAGGATGATTTTTTCGCTGATAATCGACACCCTAGTACTTTCGATTCCGCTTACTATTTTGTTTTCGATAAAAGTGAAATATTTCAAAATATTGACGATGCGGGTCAATGGCAGCCTTTTGGCGAACTTGAAGGTGAACTGAAGAAAAATTCAGTCCGACATTACATGGGCGATCTTGATGGCAAAGCCTGTTTTGCCGTAGAGAGTCATTATGATGATCCTAAGCCGGAAAATTATACCAGTAGCAATCTACGTAGTTTGATTGGTAAAACCAGTCACACAGTATTTGCGCTTGCAGGGCGAGCCGCACAGATCTTAGATTGGTATAGTAGTCACCAGTACTGTGGTAAATGTGGACTGAAAGCGGTGGATCATCCAAAAGATCGCGCCATGGTATGCGAGGCATGCAGCATACATTCCTACCCGCGTTTGTCTCCCTCAATAATTACGCTTATTCATGACAAAGAACGCGTATTGCTAGCGAGGAACCATCGCTTTCCAAAAGATATATACAGCACACTTGCCGGTTTTGTCGAACCCGGTGAATCAATTGAAGAGACGGTTCATCGCGAAGTTTTTGAGGAGGTAGGTGTTAAGATCAAAAACCTTGAGTATCTTGGCAGTCAACCTTGGCCATTTCCTAACTCACTCATGTTGGGATTTTTAGCAGAGTATGACTCCGGGGATATTGTTTTACAGGAAGAAGAGATTGAGGATGCGCAGTGGTTCTCTTGTGATGACTTACCAATGATTCCGGGAAAGGTTGCTATTTCCCGTTGGATTATCGATACCTATCTGGATCGATTAGGCCATCAGGTTTAAATCCACATATGTTGTTTAATTAGGTGTTTAATTAACTGAATTCTTCTTCTTTAAATACCTTCGAAAGTATCCATTGATAGCCAACTGGCGCAATTCGTTCTATCCAAGAAATTACTCGGGCATCTTTCCCGACAAGTATTTGCGCTTTATTTTTCTTTACTCCTCTTAGTATTTGTTCTGCGGCCTGCTCTGAGGTCAGTCCGGCAAGGGAATCAAATTTGACCGAAATTTCTTCTTTGGTTTCTGCATTGTTATCTTTTGGAATGTATCGAGAACTATTAACAATATTGGTTTTAACACCACCTGGTTGGACGCAGGTGACACCGATGTGAGTTTCTGCAAGCTCTTGACGCAGTGCGTAAGTGTAACCCCGAACCGCAAACTTAGACGCGTTATAAGCGGATTGGCTTGGTAGTGCTATCGTGCCAAATATTGAGGAGGTGTTTATTATTTGCGCCTCATCAACTTTTTGCAAGAATGGTAGAAATGATTTCGTGCCATATACCACGCCCCAAAAATTGATATTCATCAACCATTCCAAATTCTCATAGCTCATATGTTCAGCGGTATCGCTTACTGATACACCCGCATTGTTAAAAATCATATTAACTTTGCCATGACTGTTAACCGTATCTTCTGCGAATTTCTCCATTTGTTCTCGATTCGATACATCAAGGCGGTGTGTTGTCACCTTGATTGCTTTTTGCTTGATGCCACTTGCAGTGGCTTCAAGCATATCTTCATTGATATCCGACAGAGCAAGGTTGCAGCCTTGGCTTGCCAACGAATTTGCCAATGCTCGACCCATACCGGAGCCAGCACCAGTGATTGCTGCGACTTTCCCTGAAAAATTCTTCATGCTTGTCTACCTATTAATATCCTGAACGACTCTATAATCACCTATGCGTCGAGTGAAACCTATTTGATCAAAATATTCTAAAATTTCGATACAAAGATTTCTTCCCAATGTAGATCTATCACGAAAGTTTATGACTGTAAATTTACCATTGGGTTCTTTTTTTGAAATTTCGATAACAATTTGTTTTAAACTCGATATTGCCTCGGGTAGAAAAAATCTGTTTTTTACTGGTTTTACCACTACACCATAGGCGATACAATTCTTTAATTGTTTGTCCACTTGTAGGGGTGACAGCTTAACCATTTTTGATAATTCATGAAGTACAGGTGGTTTTAGAGGTTCTTTTTCTAATATTGGTTTGATATCGTCCCAAAAGGCTTGTTCAGATTTAGTCATCTGCTTTAATTGCCCTACAATTTGTACTGCCTGTCCGTCTCGTTTTATTAATTTCATTTCTGCCAATTCATTCAGACATTGGGTATAGAGTGTTTCTGGTAGTTCTATGAGATTGGATAATTGTTTGATTGTCGGAGGTTTACCGTTCGGAAAATTTTTGTTCCACTTTTCTAAGCCTTTAAGTAGGCTGCTTTTGCCTTCTTCGACATGTAATGTACTAAATAGAAACCCATCTGAATTCAAAGTACCGTAATTAGCGGTATCCAAATTTTTTAAATTGAAGTTCGATAGAAATTTAGGTATGTGGATAAGTCCACTTTTTGGCGCTAAAAGTTTGTTTAATCTCTGCTCCACAGTATTTGCTTGCATTGACTTAAGTTGATGTAGCCGATCAGGTTTTGCTCGTCCTCGGCTGGGTGCGTATGGATCAATAACCATTGCCCCTCCTAAAGTTCTGAGGGCTGACTGATCTCTAACAACAATTCTGTCACCATAACAAACATTGATCGAATCATTTAATACCAGCTGGACAAGGCTGCTTTGTCCTGGAGAAATCGTTTTGTTTTCTAATGTCGCGATTCGACCAGTGACATGCTGTGCCGCAGCGTGGATGTGCACGGGCGTCCAATTTTTCAGGGGCTTAGTTTCTGTGTCGAGCAAATTAAAATTTGTATCAATTCGAGCAGAAAAAGGTAAGTCTACGTTAGAAGATAACCAATGCCCGCGGCTGATGAGATTTCGGTCTATATCTCCGCTGATATTCATTGCGCAACGATCACCTGCTTGACCTTTGTTGGCACTTTTGTTTTGTCGGTGTATCCCACGGATTCTTAATGCTCTCTGGCTTGGCAAGTGAAAAACTTCATCACCCTCGTTAACTTCTCCTGAAAATACAGACCCTGTTACAACGGTTCCTGCGCCTTTGATACTGAAACAGCGATCTATCGCCATTCGAAAATGCCCTGTAACTCGTCTTTGCTTTATCGTTCGAGACATTTCCCAAAGGTAATCGGCTAGTGAATTAATCCCTTGATTTTTGATGCAAGAAACTTCAAAAACAGGAGCAGAATCAAGGCAAGTTGAAGCAACAAGATGTTGAATTTCTTTTTTTACAGAGATTATTTTTGCAGCATCAACTTTGTCAATCTTTGTTAATACTATACATCCTAGGCTAATACCCATGATGTTTAGAATGGCGAGATGCTCTTTGGTTTGAGGCATTGGTCCATCATCAGCTGCGATTACTAAGATGGCAAAGTCGATCGTGCTGACGCCAGTTAACATATTATTTATAAACTTAATATGTCCAGGCACATCGATAAAACCGATGCTGTCACTTTTTTCATTCTCGTTTTTATTCTTGTTTTCAATATAGGCAAAACCTAGGTCAATTGTTAGACCTCTGGATTTTTCTTCTTCGAGCCTGTCAGTCTCAATTCCGGTAAAACAGTGAACCAGAGAAGTTTTTCCGTGATCAACGTGACCAGCAGTAGCGATTATCATATTGTCATTATTTCAATTTGTTGGAGGAAAACCTCTTCGGAATCAAGCGTTCTTAAATCAAAATAGATGGCGCCATTTTGAATTCTTCCGATAAGTGGAATAGGTAAATCACGAAATTTTTTCGCAAGTTTAATTAACGCTGAATCAGAAGAATCTAAAAGACGAATAGTGAGAGCATAGGACGGCAGCAAGCTTGTTGGTAGTGAACCGCTCCCGATTTGACTCTCACATTTTGAAACTTCAACTTTGGCTGTGGCCTTTAATTTACTTGCTAGGGGTTCTTGTAGAGAAACTGCAGTCGCCTCTATTTCTCCAATAGACCGTGAAAGATATTTAAGTGTGGGTAGGGTATTGTGAAGTTCATGGGGATTTAGGTACAATTTTAACACTTCAAATAACGCCGCTATGGTCATTTTGTCTACACGTAAAGCACGCTTCATGGGGTTTTGTTTTATTTTTGAAATTAAAGCTTTTTTACCCACTATAATACCGCACTGCGGGCCCCCGAGTAATTTGTCTCCACTAAAAGTGATTAGATCTGCACCTGCCTTGAGAGTTGCTTGTACTGTAGTTTCATAAGGTAATCCATATTTGCTTAAATCGATGAGCGTGCCGCTGCCAAGATCGGTAATAAAGGGCAGGCCACGATCGTGTGCTAATTTTGCGATTTCCTCATCACTAACACTTGAAGTGAAACCTTGTATTTCGTAGTTACTGGTATGCACCTTCATTAGGGCCGCCGTTTTTTCGGTGATAGCCTCTGCATAGTCCTTTAGGTGAGTTCGATTTGTTGCCCCCACCTCGACTAATTTACAACCAGATCTCTCCATGACTTCTGGAATTCGGAAAGAACCGCCTATTTCTACAAGTTCGCCACGGGAAACAGGAATCTCTTTGTCGCGAGCGAGTGTATTGAGACTTAACAAAACTGCAGCTGCGTTATTGTTTACTATGGTTGCAGCCTCCGCACCTGTAATTGCTAATATTAATGCTTCAATATGAGCGTCTCTATCGCCTCGTTTACCTTCCGCTATATTAAATTCTAGATTGCTGTAGTTTGCGGCGACCTGCGTAATAGCATCAATAGCCGATTGGGGTAATACTGCTCGACCTAGATTAGTGTGCAGCACTGTTCCGGTAAGATTTAGCACTTTTTTTAGACTTGTTGCGTGTTGCAGACGAAGTTTAGCAGCTGCAGACGCAATGATAAGCTCACTTTTAGGAAGACTCGCTAGCCTGTTTTCTATTACATCTTTTCTGATATCTGCAATGGTCGATCTTAAGCAATGGGTGACTTCGCTGCGCCCATATACTTGGACCAACTCATTAGACAATCTCAGCAGGCTATCTACAGAAGGTAAAGAGGAAAGTAAGTTCATCCTTCTTCGTTGTTGATTCGGTCAACCAATGTATCCTGTAAGGGACCTAAGGCTCTAATCCATGGTTCTGAACGCTTTGGATTAGTTTCTATCCAAGCCTGGCGCGCTTTTTTAGCAAGAGTAAAGTTTGGGTAGATACCTAAGAGCAAGGCATACCATTCTGAGCCTCGACTGACGGTATGGGCAATCAAGGCGGAGTCAAGATTGCTATCTTTTACAAACTGAACCAGCTTTTCTTTTTCAGTTAGTGCAATGACTTGTATTGTGTAATATTCCCTTGGCTGATCTCGAATGTCTTGTCCATCTAAGGAATAAGACACGATGCTCTTATTAGCTTTGGACACAGCCACAGGCGATTGAAATTCATCATTGGTATTTGATAACTCAATTTTCTTATTCAGAGCTGGCTTTGATATGAGTGGTGTCGTGTCCTTTTCCCGAGAAGAAATAGAGGCAATCCGACTGTTATCCTCTTTGTTAACGCAGCGCCACTCTCCGCTAATTGGTTCACCATAGCAGTACCATTCTCTTTTTGGTGCCGTGTTATCTAAAAGGTCAACTCTCTTGGACGGACCTGAATTAGAACCACAAGACGTCAATAGTATGGCTAACGACGGCAATAATAATGGAAGATAAATTTTAATAGTTTAGTACCCAGCCTAATTTGCCTCAATGATAACAAAATTGTTATTTATCAAACACTATATCTTGAGAATTGAAGCCTTGATAATTAATCGTATCAATGAAACAGTAATTCTCTCTGAGGAAATAGACCAAAAATTCCCCCGGTGTGGAGAAACACTATATTTTCACTCTCGCGGAATCTTCCTTTCTTTAGCTCGCACATCAAGCCAAAAAAGGCTTTTGCAGTATAAACGGGATCGAGAATGACGCCCTCTGTACGTGCTAGATCTTGAATAAGCTCAAAGACTGGTTTGCTAGCAATTCCATAACCTTCGCCGACATAACCATCTTCGATATTAATATCAATTTGAGCCTCATCTAGCTGATGGTGATAACGCGTCTGCCAAGCACCAATGTCTGCTGAAATTTTTGTCTCAAAATGCGCTGCATTTTGAGAAACATTGAAGGAAACAATTTTTGACTTTAGCTTATATAGTTCGCGACCGATAATTAGACCTGCAGCAGTACCGCCAGAACCACTTGCGGAAAACAAATAGTCGAATTCAAGGTTGAGACTTTCCATCTGTTCTTTTAATTCGAGACAGGCTTCGATATATCCCCAAAGCCCTACTTCATCACTTGCGCCCAAGGGTATTTGATAGGTTGTTTCACCCAAGCTTTTATAATGTGCATCTGTTTCAGCATACAATTTGTCGATTTCCGCAAATTCGGAAGCGTTTACGAATGTCATGTCCGCACCCACTAACTTATTCAATAATAAATTCCCATCAATAGGGGAGTCTGGTCGACCACGTAAAATGAGGTGAGATTGTAAACCTAGCTGGCTTGCAATGATTGCTGTCGCTCGACAATGATTTGACTGAGTTCCGCCGCAGGTGATCAGTCTTGTTGCTCCCTCCGATAATGCCTGCCCTATACTAAATTCGAGTTTGCGAAGTTTGTTACCAGAAGCATTGGTATCGGTCAGATCATCACGCTTGAGCCAAATTGTTGGTAGCTTATGTTTTTTACTAAAGCGCGTTAATGGCACAAGCGGTGTTGGCAGCCTTGCTAGATTGACCCGAGGGACTTTGAGGTTTTCTGAGAGATTTCCGGACAAGAGAGACACTGCAAATTTTCTTCTATCTAGTGCATTGAGCGGTCATGTTAATGATTAAGTTAGGACTTTGCAAAAGCAGGTTAATATTTAAAACTAATGTTCGGAAAAGGTTTCGTCAATGAGGGCTAAGCGCTTAAACGGCGAAGTCGACAAACTGACCTAGGCGAGGAGAGTCGTTTGAACAGGTATAAGTATTATTTGGACCTTTGGTATTTGTTAGCTGTATTCATTCGAGAGAATGACTTGGCAAACGCCGATCCTGGTTTCGACGACCTAGTGCAGTGAAGCGCTTACAGCAACTAACTGAGATGGCTTTATTCCGCCTATCCGCTAGGTGTATTCGTCGCTGGCTACTGTGACGTCTATTAGGTTTGTTAAACACGCTAGTATTTATTTTTTTTCAGACATATCCATTAGTTTTACTTACCCTTGGAATGATAGAGTCTAGCGCGATAGAGACAGAAAAAAGAGGGTTGTAATCGATGAAACCAATATGGAGAGTGGCTAATTTCGAAATGTAGATTATAATTCTGGGGTCTTTTGATTTAGAAACGCTTGGAGTGCAGATTTATTGAAGCTGAAGTACAACAAATTTGCCTGAGAAGGACATCGCACTTACATGATCTATCATTATTTTTGGCTTAAGAATGAGTGATGCCTTACCCTTTGTAGTCAATAAATTGACGAATTCAGTGTAATTTTCCTCAAGTTTGCACTCGCATTTTAGCTGGCTCAAGACAGGCAAGTCATATGAGACTTCACCTCCAGCAATTACGGTATAGGCTTCAATATCTAATTCGGATAATTTTAGCTGAATTAATCCCCACCCAGTCAGTGCAGCAACAGAGAATAAGCTTCCACCGAAGGCAGATTGTTGGTGATTGATATTATTTTTTAAGGGTGCTTCAAGTACTAAGGTCTGACCGTCATAGGACGTGACCTTGATACCCATGTGTTTGCTTATTGGTATCTGAGTATGCAAAGCCGACTCTAAGGATTCCATGGAAGTGATGTTATACATAATGTTACTCGTAGACCTTTTTTGTAAAGAGCGGATGTAAAGCACAGAATTAAAACATAATTTTAAAGCACAAAGGGCATCCTGAGTTATACTTTGCGACTGTGTTATTCATCGAGAAATAGTGTGAGAGCAGTTGTATACCCATCCATAAAAAGCCTGGCGATAATGGCTTTTATTGTCTGCGCGCTAACTGCCTGCTCTCCCCAATCGCCTACATTGCTCACTGGCAGCACTATGGGGACGACCTATAGCATCAAGATTTCTGATGCTATTGAAGATACTGAGGTTTTACAGAATCAGATTGATGCGCTACTGCTAAGGATTAACAATCTTATGTCGACTTACATCTCGGATTCCGAGCTGTCCAAATTTAACCAGTCAGAGATGGATATTCCTTTTTCGCTATCCACAGAAAATGTTGAAGTATTTGCTATGGCCGAGAAAATTCATGAGCAAAGTAAGGGTCAATTTGATGTGACAATTGGCCCCTTAGTGAATCTTTGGGGGTTTGGTCCAAAAAAAACTGAAATGCTTGTTCCTGGTAATGAAGAAATTGAAACGGCCAAAAATAGTGTAGGAATGCAGTATTTACAGATATCTTCTGACAGAGTGAGTAAAACTAAAGCAGTTTATGTAGATCTTTCTGCTATTGCCAAAGGTTATGGTGTGGACATGATTGCAGAATTATTAAATAGGAAAGGGATTGAAAATTATTTAGTGGAAATTGGTGGCGAACTGCGGGCAAAGGGTGTTAATGACCAAGGCAGGTATTGGCGAATAGCAATTGAAAAACCGGATGTAATGCAGCGTATACCCTATAAGTCACTCGAATTGAAAAATCTAGGAATGGCCACGAGTGGTGACTACAGGAACTACTTCGAGGTTGATGGTAGTCGTTATTCCCACACCATTAGCCCAATTAGTGGTCGACCGATTACCCATAATGTTGCTTCAGTCACTGTTATTGATCCATCCACCGCAATGGCAGATGGTTATGCAACGGCAATTAATGTGATGGGCGTAGATGCAGGTATGAAGATGTCTGAAGAATTAAATTTAGCGGTGTTGATGATAATAAAAACTGAAAATGGGTTTGAAGAGCGCTATAGTTCTCAATACAAAGTACTTATCAATAGTGAAAGAGATTAGAAGGTTATCATGGCGGAGTTTGTTCTTAGTTTTGTGTTCTTATTGATCATCGTTGTTGCAATGGCAATTGGTGTAATACGTGGCAGAGCACCGATTTCTGGTAGCTGTGGAGGTCTTAACCGTGTCGGTTTGGGCGGTCCCTGCGAAATCTGCGGCGGAGATACCAATAAGTGTGAAGAAGAAGATCCATTCTCCGATTCCCCAAACAATACTACATACTACAAAGCCTCTTGAAATCTATCTGATTGTTAGATGGCTTAGTCATCGCTATTTTCCCTCGATGAGCATTGCAGTGAAATACACAGCTTATACGCATTCATTAGTCTATATTTAGTACATCGGTCTCTTTGTAGAGATAATTTGTAAAGGAATGGAATGTCTAATCTGGCCAAGATGGAACAAGTCGGATTAATTTTCGAAGAGCAATTGGAGAGAAGAGAGCTGAAATTACCTATCTTGCCACGCGTCGCGGCAATGGTAATTGAGCTGAGCACTGATGAAAACTCGGATGCACTACAGTTAACAAAGCTAATACAGGGTGATCAAGCACTAACGAGCCATATTCTGCGCATTGCTAATTCTCCTTTATACAGGCCTGTATCAGCCTTGTATCCCTTCAACAAGCCATCGCTCGTCTAGGTATTGTGACAATAGGGCAATTGGCTCTCGCAACCAGCCTAAATGCTGACTTATTTGCTGCCCCGGGAAATGAAGCACGTCTTAAACGCTTGTGGCACGACTCTTTGACTTGTTCCGCTTGGTCGATAGAGATAGCAAGAATGCGAAAAACTAACGTTGAATCTAGTTTTTTAGGGGGTCTTCTATGCCAAATAGGAAAACCTATTGTTGTACAAGGCGTCTCGGAGTTTTGCTTATTTGCTTAACAGATGCGGATATAACGTTTTTCGTTGAACGCTATTATGTTCGTGCCGGTGCTTTGTTAGCGAATATATGGCAGCTACCAGAAGTAGTGGGTCAGGTCATCATTAATCACTCCGAAGTTGGATTTAAGGGAGAAAATGGTGATGTCATTCTTAATGTTCAAGCGGCCCTGGATGTCACCGCAGGTGGAGAAGAGGACGGTTTAAGTGACGAGCTTCAACAAAGTTTGAATTTTTACGAAGAAGAACTGACTGTTTTGGAAGAAAAACGTCAGGTCGTAAATTCTTGGGTCGAGACTGTGGATGTCTGATGTATATGCAAAATTGTGACTTCCTTATCATCGGTAGTGGGCCCGCTGGTCAAAAAGCAGCGATTCAAGGCTCAAAAGCAGGCCAACATGTCGTGCTTATCGAGTCTGAAAATACCATAGGTGGAATGTGTGTACATAAAGGCACAATTCCTTCTAAAGCCCTAAGGGAATCAGCTAGCCGATTCACGAGTGCCCACCGCCTGTTAAAAAGTGACGTGCCAACGGAACTTGCACCTTTGATGCAAGATGTTGATTTGGTTGTAGATGCTCATGATAAATATATCTGTGCGCAATTAGCGCGAAACAATGTAGAAACACATATTGGACGGGCGAGTTTTGTAAGCTCCTCTGAAGTCAAAGTGCGTCAATCTGGTGGCAACATTTTGTTGTTTAAGGCTAAGAATATTTTTATTGCTACCGGTTCGAAACCTCGGCATCCACTAAACATCGATACCGATCATGAGTATATATTGGATAGTGATTCTATTCTTTCCATGAATTATCTGCCGACCTCAATGGTGGTATTAGGGGGAGGTGTAATCGCTTGCGAATATGCATCAGTTTTTCAGAGTTTGGGAACAGCCGTAACCTTGTTAGATAGGTTTGAAGTTCCCCTTGGATTTCTTGATCACGATTTGTCGAAGCGTTTTGTTCAAGGTTTTGAAAGCAAAGGTGGTCAGTTTATTGGTTCAAGAAATATAAAACGTGCATCTTTTGACGGAATAGGAGAGGTCAGCGCTGAATTAGACGATGGAAGTAAAGTTAAAGCAGAAAAACTCTTGGTTGCACAAGGTAGAATCTCAAACATAGATGGCTTGAATGTTCCTGCCTCCGGAGTAGAGATAACTGATCTAAAATTAATATCTGTTGATGAAAACGGCCAAACCAATGTGCCGCATATCTATGCTGTTGGGGATGTAATAGCGCCTCCCTCATTGGCTTCAACGTCTATTGAGCAAGGCAGGCGAGCTGCTTGCCATGCACTAAATTTTCCTAAAAACAACATGAATGGCATTATCCCTATGGGAATTTATACCATACCTGAACTTGCGTCGGTGGGTCTTAGTGAAGATGCTGCAAGACAAGAGTACGGTGAACCGCTGGTAGGATATTCAGAGTTTAACGAAATTGCTCGAGGTCTTATTTCTGGGACGAGTGATGGCGTATTGAAACTAATTTCTGATCCGGATGGGGAAAAAATTATTGGTGTACATATCGCGGGAGAGGGTGCAGCTGAACTGGTTCATTTGGGACAGACAGCCATTTCGAATGGAACTAACGTAAAATCCTTTGTAGAACAAATATTTAACTTTCCAACTTTCGCTGAAGCCTTTCGTGTCGCCGCTTTAAGTATAGCGGGCCAAGTGGCGCAACGTATTTCTTAGTGGTCCTCTTTACGTAGTCTTTCTCGACGTTCCTCAGATTGCCGTTGAATAATGTGGCGGCCCAGTAATCTCTGATCCGCATGACTAAGGTTAATAAACTCAGCACCAATACGATACTCATGATTCATCTCTAATAATCGGCAATGCTTCACCACGGCGAAACTTAATACGCCAAGACGTGTTGGATGGAAAACCAATTTTAATGCTAGCTGATCGCCTTCCTTGAACATTTTTTGAGAGATAAAGGAAATACCGCCCTCGCTTATCTGTGTTACATCATCGTAATGGTGGGCTAGTGAATCTTGTGTGGTACTGAGTCCTTTGCCGAGGAGCTCGATCCTCTTATTTAGATTGTTTAAAAAACTCCCCAAATGCTTATCCGTGTTTGTAATGCCCCGCAAAATCTCCTTTGACTCCAAATTCAAGTCATGAAGTTCACGCTGGATGTGGAAATTAGGATCTGAATCAAAAAAGTGATCAATATCCCCAGCATCGACATCGGACATAGATACCATTTTACAAGTCACCGCGACAGGATCGGAGAGTCGAAAAAAGGTCCTCTTGTCTCTATCGTTCATATACTTGCTCTAGGCCTTTTTCTAAGAAGGGAATGCTTGCATAGAATTATAACAATAATTCTGTATTCGTGATTCAATATAGCTTTTAGTATAGAAGGTTTTTCGTAAGTGATCGACTGGCGGCTGGTGACAGCTACGAAGTACACTCGTTCGAGTTCTGGAGATCGTTTGGTGTCATTCACCTCGATTGTTTCCATTTCGGGCCTAGCATTTGGCGTTGCCGTCTTAATCATTGTTCTTTCTGTTATCAATGGTTTTGAACAAGAACTGCGTACAAGAGTGCTGGGTGTATTACCCCATGGAATACTCTTCAATCATAATCCTACTGTTGATCTTGAAAATCTGCGAATTCAAGCCATAAGTCATCCAGAGATTGTCGCTGCTGCGCCCTTTTTAGAAGGAGGTGGTTTAGTTGTTGCAAATGGAGAAATAGCGGGCATTAGCTATTTTGGTATTGATCCTGATGTTGAAGCCGAAGTCTCCATAATCGGGAATCATTTCCTGAGTGGCAGCTTAGATGATTTAAGCCCGGGTAAATTTAATGTGGCAATCGGTGTTAATTTAGCAAAAAAGCTAAATGTGACCTTAGGAGAAAAACTTACCTTAGTACTACCGAATGCACAAATTTCTCTTGCCGGTCCTATCCCACGAATGAAGAGATTTACAATCAAGGGTATTTTTAAAACGGGCTCTGATACAGATAAAAATCAAATTCTAATTAATATTAATGATGGTTTGCGGATTAATAGGCAGGGATCAGTTTCAGCACTTCGCATTCGAACTGTGGATCTGTTCAATACACCTCGAATATTACGGGAGGTTTTAGCCGCTCAGGGGGAACCTGATATCCAGGCTCGTTCCTGGATGCGACGACATGGAAACCTTTATGCTGCAATCCAGACACAAAAAACCACGATGTTTCTGCTTCTGTTGATGTTGGTTGCGGTTGCCGCATTTAACGTGATTTCGAATCTAATAATGGTGGTAAATGATAAAAAAGGTGACATTGCCATATTGAGAACAATGGGTGCCTCTGCTCGAGATATACTCACTATATTTATCTTACATGGCCTTATGATTGGTGCAGTTGGTATTTTGTTAGGCCTCATTTCTGGAGTGCTAATTACGGTCAATCTCACAGAGCTTTATGCTGCGATAGACAGTACGTTTGCATTGGGATTAATGAAAGAGTATTTCATTCATTATCTGCCGAGCAAAATTCTCTTCTCTGATTTACTGTCAATTAGTTCGGTGTCGATGTTGATATGTTTTTTTGTGACAATCTATCCCGCCTTCGTTGCCGCAAGGTCCGACCCAATTGTGGCACTCCAACATGAGTAGAAAAATGCGTGAAAAGACGGCAAGCTTTCCTGCCTTAAAAGTGAGTAACTTACATAAGCGTTATAAGGAAGGTGGATCAGAGCTCCATATACTAAAGGGCATATCCCTCGAAGTGCAAAAGAGTGAAAGAGTTGCAATAATTGGATTATCAGGCAGCGGTAAAAGCACCTTGCTCCATTTACTCGCAGGTCTAGACAAGCCTACGCTGGGTCAAGTAGAAATAATGGGTAAGGATATTTATGCACTTAATGAAAAGGCGCTTTGCCGTCTGCGAAACAACTCGCTAGGTTTTATTTATCAATTTCATCATTTGTTGTCTGAATTCACAGCCTTAGAAAATACTGCAATGCCTTTGTACATCCGAGGTGAAGACCGGAAGATTGCACTCCAGATGGCAGAATTATTATTAGTTAAGGTCGGTTTAGGTGAACGATTACATCACGTTCCTGGTAAGTTGTCTGGGGGAGAACGCCAGCGAGTAGCCATCGCGCGAGCTTTAGTGGGAAATCCTGATTGCGTGTTAGCGGATGAGCCAACCGGAAACTTAGATGAAGAGACAGCGGATCAAGTCAATGAGTTAATGATCGCCTTAAGCGAGGAGTTAGGAGTCAGCTTTATCATAGTAACACATAATCTATCCTTGGCTGCTAAAATGGATAAAACTTACAGGCTCCACAATGGCTTGTTAGAAGATGACAAGAAATCGTGAACATACCTTTTTTTATTGGACTTAGGTTTTCCACCCGTGCAAAGGGAAGCAATTACCTTTCCTTCATCACTAAAGCTTCAATGTTCGGATTATCCTTAGGTGTGATGGCCTTAGTTATCGTCGTCTCAGTAATGAATGGTTTTGACCGTCAACTCAAAAATAGAATTCTTGGTGCAGTCCCTCACATGGTAGTTGATGGGGAACTATCCATTTTGTTAGAAAACTCTGAGCTCGTTAGTGCCTCAAGTATTTTTCAACAAAGAGAAGGAATCTTAATTCAGGGAAGTGTCAATCGTATGGTTGCGATTTACGGTATTGACCCTGACATGGAATCTAAAATTTCTGTCATTCCTCAATTTATGAAAATTGGTTCAGTTAATGAGCTTACTGAAAACAATATTATTTTAGGTGAACCACTAGCCCGACGTTTAGGATTATGGATTGGAGACGCAATTACCATTCTCATTCCAGAGCCTTCAAAAAAGGGAAACTCAATTTCCCCAAAAATCGCGAGTGTGATTTTGGCAGGTACTTTTGAGCTTCATTCTGAACTTGATTATTCGCTGGTTTTAATGAATGTGGATTATCTCAAGAAAACAACCGGAGATTTTAGTGTTCAAAATCGACTGACTCTCGGAGACGTTTTCGATGTCGAAAGTGTTCGGGGTTTGGCGGGAGAAGGTGTTGATATTCAAGATTGGTCAGCGCTATATGGAGATTTTTTTAAAACCGTAAAAATGGAAAAAATGATGATGTTTGTACTATTGACATTTATTGTCATGATTGCCGCATTTAATACGATATCTGGATTAAGCATGATGGTGAAAGATAAGCAGGCTGAAATTGCAGTGCTTCGAACCATGGGGCTCTCAAGGTTGAAGGTTATGCAAATATTTGTAGTTCAAGGTAGTTTTATCGGATTGTTGGGGACATTAATTGGACTTGCTTTCGGTATACCCTTGGCATTCCATATTACAGAAATAGTGGGTTTTGTAGAGGACTTATTGGGCAATCGTATGCTTGCTGGAACCTATTTTGATCGCGTACCTAGCGACGTGCGACTCTCAGATATTCTGGTGATAGTCCTATTGTCTCTCTTCATCAGTATCGTTGCTACTTTGTTCCCTGCCTATAGAGCGAGCAAAGTGGAGCCCGCTAGTGTGTTGCGCGGAGAGTGAGTTTATTTTCTCCCAAGCTTCTTCTTTAATTTTCTCATTGACCAGTCTTTTGCCACTTTCCATCTCCAATAAAGCCTAACTAGGATAAAACCTATTAAGCCCAAACTGATGCCCAATATTAGAGAACCTAAGAGAAGAGGTTGCCAAATCAATGCAAACTGTTGAGAGAGCCACGTTAAGGAAATATGTATTTCTCTTACCGTGTTAGGTTGACCTAATAAAAATGTTCCAAAACGATAGTTGAAATACATGATAGGCGCCATTGTGACGGGGTTACTTATCCATACTATTCCAATCGATAGTGGCACATTCGCTCGAACCCATAGAACAAGAAATAAGCATGGAATCATCTGAAAGGGTATTGGCAAGAAAGCGCAAAATATGCCAATTAGAACGGCGAAAGAAACAGAATGACGATTGAAATGCCATAAATTGGGCTCAAAGATAACGTCACCTAAGAACCGTAAAGATCGAACGTTTCTAAGTTGCTCTTTTGTGGGGAGATATCTCTTCAATTAAGTTTCAATTAAGTTTTGTTCTATCAGTTAAAGGCATTGCCGCTCGGCAGCGCGTATTATGCCTAGTCTTACCTCAATTACCACCGAAGAGTGAATGTCCTACAAAAGCTTAAGTGATTGGCTCCAGCGGTACTCGGTATAAATCTGATAAAACTGTATGCTGGGATTGAATCGAAATTGCCAGTAAATGTATCTACCTATACTAGCATTTGTCATAGCGAGTATTTTAGCAGCAAATGCTCCCACGATTTATATAAACGGGTACTACACGGTAGTGCTTTGCTTATGTGCCTTAATCGGAACGCGTTATGACTCAATAAGGACGATATCCGGCGGTATACTTGGCTTTATTTTTTGTCAGTATCTTGGTTTACAGTACGTTCATCAAATTTTACCCACATCGCTTGAAGGCAAAGAAATGTTGGTTGAAGGGCGAGTCCTGTCATTGCCGAAAGAAGGGCAGGGGCATACGCGTTTTGAATTTGAACTTCTACAATCCGAAGGAAACTTCACTGCCAAAAGGATTGTACTAAATTGGTATTTCCACAACGCAGTCAGTGCGCCGCGTCCCGGAGAGGAATGGCAGTTTTTGGTCAAATTAAATCGACCTCGTGGTGTCGTCAATGAAGGACTTTTTAATGTAGAGACATGGCTTTTGACGCGTAATATTTCTGCTCAAGGATATATTCGAGAAAGCACTGATAATAAGCGCCTAAAACATCCCACTCACCATCAATTGCATCATCGCTTAAGGTTAGTACTCCGAGAGTTGGTCGAGGCTCGACTTCCACCTGATCGAGAGCGAGGCTTAATAATCGCTTTGATAATAGGTGATAGTGCTGGGATTGATAAAGAGACTTGGGAAATACTCTCAAAAACCGGAACGAATCATTTGCTCATCATCTCGGGCTTGCATGTAGGTTTTGTTGCTGGCATTTTTTTCTATTTGTTTAGTTTAAAACCCTTGAGAATGAATCGAAGCCTAGTTGTTTTCTTTTCCGTTTTAATGACAATTTGTTACGGGCTACTGGCAGGAATGGGATTGCCAGTTCAAAGAGCTTTGGTGATGGTCATTATCGGTTTAGGTGCAGTTCACGTTAGGAGAAAAGTACCGCTGGTTTTGATCCTATTGTATGCGCTTCTCATTGTGACATTTGTAAATCCTTTTTCTTCTTTAAGTCCGGGTTATTGGCTTTCTTTCGGCGCTGTAACCAGTTTGGTTTTTGCCTTCTCAGGTCGCCCAGCCTATGTACAAGGTTTGAGAGGGAAAATGGAATCGGCACTAAGGACACAGTGGGTTATTTTTATCATGATGTCGCCAATTTTACTATATTGGATACATCAATTTTCGATTATAGGTTTTTTAGTAAATTTAGTCGCCATACCTTTTGTGGCTTTGCTTATTGTTCCTCTCTTACTATTGGCAACGCTACTGTTATTGTTGGATTTTGCTTTCGCAAATTTTCTATTAGATTTTACGTATTATTTAATGCAGATGTTTGTCAGTTTTTTGGAATACTTCGGCGATCTTCAATGGGTTTATTATCAGCATTCTGTCAAACGAATGGAAATATTACTCGCTTGTTTAGGCGGTGCAATTTTACTTTTTCCTAAGGGTTTAGTACCCAAGTGGTTAGTGCTTGTTTTATTTTTGCCACTATTTCTACCGAGTTCAAGTGAATTAAAGCCAGGGGATCTAGTGTTAAAAGTACTTGATGTTGGGCAGGGCTTGAGTGTGCTTATCCAAACTAAAAAACACATTGTCGTTTACGATACTGGGCCGATATACGGGAATGGTATTGACGCAGGAACTCGCATTGTTTCACCCGCTATACAAACCTTAGGTAGGAAACAAATTCACTCTCTAATAGTGAGTCATGGAGACAGCGATCATTCTGGTGGTGTTGAAGGCCTGCTAGAACAACATCTAATTTATCAATTCTTCGCTGGAGAACCAGAGCCAAGCTCAAAGGTAGGAAAAGTACTTCGCTGTCATAAAGGGCAAACATGGAATCTTGATGGCGTTAATTTTAGTTTTCTAAATGACAGCACTTCAGGAGGTGTAAATCGCAATAATAAATCTTGTGTATTGATGATTAAGGCTGGTGCTTTTAAGGCCTTGCTACCCGGGGATATAGAACTGACTAAAGAAGCTTCTTTGCTAAACTCTGCTCTGGTTGGCGTCAATTTACTGGTTTCACCACACCACGGTAGTTTGACCTCTTCTTCTCCAGGATTCTTAAATCAATTAATGCCAGAAGTTGTTGTGGTCTCCTCGGCTTATAAAAATAAATTTGGCCATCCGCACAGGAGAATTATTGAGCGCTACGAAAACCGTGGAGCAAGGGTACTGAACACTGCAGAATCTGGTGAGATTCTAATCAAGTTCATAGATGGAATAGTTCAATACGAGTCTGAGAGGAATAAACATCCACGATTTTGGTATCAATAATCTCGTTAACTATCCTCCGTATGTTTGTTATTAAGATGATATTAACTGAATTACTCGATCCAAATCATGAGAAAGATTCAGGTCATCCTTTGTCACTAGGTTCTCTGGTCTCAGGGCTACTATTTGGTCTTCTGATTTTAGTGGAGCGCTTTCGTCGGCATAATCTCTAACAATATTTTTGGAGATAGAGGCTGTTCTTTCGGTAACACTATTGTCCCGATTAATGATAATAGTATCTATGCCGTGGAGTAGCATATAGTTTTGTCGAAGAGTGGCGTAGTCTTTGCCATTATAGACTCCCAAAGAAACTTTGTTTATATAGGGTCCTGTTCGCAATACCTGAAAGTGCTTATCCTCAGCTAAGGCAAGCAAGGGTAAGGTTTTGGCCTCATTATCAACCGACGCGACAAGAAATCCTCTTTTGTTAGATTGAACATGATATTTTTCTTTTTCTCTAATGTAGGAATTGCTTCAATTGGCTTAATAGGCGTTTGCATGGGTTTGACTTGCTGAGGTTGTCTCTCCGGTAACTGTACGATGGAGCTTGATGAGCGATCAATGCGTTCCGACGCTATGCCGAGAGCGGCCAAGCTTGTTTGTCGACCTTGGGCATTTTCATATTTGCTAAATACGCCAAGAGATACTTTTTTGATAGTTTTTAGCACTTGATAATCCTTATCTGCAATGGCGACCAATTCTTTTACAATATTTTCCGTTTTACCAATTGCTTGAACGAGATAGCCAGTTCTTTTTGGATGTGAAGTTACTGATTCTAGTGACGAGCTTGCTTGATTATCATTTGTTATTTCAATTTTTAGGGCTGAGGTTTTTATTTCCTTATGGACAGTCGTTTTTTGATATATTCGAGCCTCTTTAGTCATAGCTGCAACGTCCGTCTGCGCACCGCATAGGTATAGCTTCCTACCTTCTCTACTAAGCCATTGACAAACAGTTGGGATGCCGCCTTTTGCCGAGGCTATTGAGTCTGTTGCTGAAAGCTGTATTGAATAAAACGTGATAAGACTGATAAATAGTCCTAAAAATGTCTTCATTATCAAGTGAATCTCCCTTTCCTCCATAGAGTATAGACCGGAATTGGAATTCGTCATTTTATTGGCAGATTTATTTACCTTTTGTTTCTTCTATATGGCACTACTTCCAAGACAGCATCTTTTTCATGCCGCTTCATTAAGTTGCGGTTTCAATATGTGCTTGTTATATTCAAAAATTGTACTGATTTCTTTATGTGAATGACTTACAGAATTCATCCTTCAAGCAAAAAGGTCCGGTTATTTATGTCTTATACCAATCCCCAATATCTTCTAACAACAGATGAATTAGAAACTCTGATAGAAGCAGGTGACAACAGATTAAAACTATTCGATATCACCGTACACTTAGTGCCAAACCCACTCGGTTATAAAACAGTCTCAGGATTAGATGATTATAATAAGACGCATATTCCCGAAGCTGCTTTTATGGATTTGGTTAAGGATCTTTCAGATACAAAAAGCGCTTTTGGTTTTACTTTACCTAAAATAGAACATTTACAGGCCGCTTATCGAAACGCTGGAATTAGTGATGATAGCAAAGTGGTTTTTTATAGTTCCGGACATTTGATGTGGGCTACTCGAGCTTGGTGGTTATTACTAAGTAGTGGACACAAAGATGTAGCAGTTTTGGATGGTGGTTTTAGAAAATGGACCTCTGAAGATAAACCAACTTCAAATATTGCCCAGGTCTACGAAGCTGGAAGTTTTAACGCTAAGTTTGATGAGAGTAAATGGGCTGGTAAAGACAAAGTAGTCAATGGCATCTCCGATACGGAAGTGTGTACAATTAACGCTTTGTCGCCAGGTGTCTATAGTGGTGATGCGGATATGCACTACGGGCGACGCGGTCATATTGAAAACAGTAAAAATGTTTATTATGAGGACGTTCTAATTGAGGGCTGCTTTAAATCTGCTGCAGAAATTGAGACAGTCTTTACTGAAAAAGGCATACTCAATAAATCCAAAATAATAACGTATTGTGGTGGTGGTATTTCAGCCACGATAGATACGATGGCCCTCAGCCTAATAGGTCATGAGGGCGTCTCAGTCTACGATGGATCAATGAGTGAATGGGTAAAGGACGAGTCACTCCCGTTAACTTTAGGTAAAGAGTCGCCCGATTGAAGTTAGTTTATGAATATACACTGGTTAATTTTTCACCCAAAGACTGACATCAGACAAGCTATGTTGAAACTTTCGACTTGTTTCTCGAATAACGAAAGGCACTTGTTGGGGGTCAGACATCAATGTGAATTGAGGTTCAAGTTTTGCCTTTAAACCATCGAGTGTCGTGAAGTTTTCACCATCCTTCTTATATCCCCCTAACCAATTTTCCTTGTCCGTATGTTCTTCGAGCCAAGTATAGGGCGAGGCGATAAGCAATATGCCACCAGGATTCATTCGTTTTTCTATTGATTCAAGAAACAAGCTTGGATCATAAAGTCTATCAATCAAATTGGCAGCCAATACTAAATCATAACCCGTCAAACTTGGCTTTAAATTACAGGCATCCCCTTGTAATAGTTCTACAGTACCGACGAGGTTATCAATTTTCATCTCGGAAAGTTGTCTCTCTTTGTAGAGCCTTAGATCACCTTGATCAGCTACGCTATAACGGATGAAACCATAATCTGCCAGTTGCACGCCTAAGTTGATTAGGCGAGCAGAAAAATCGATACCCGTTACATGATCAAATTTCCTCGCGAGTTCAAAGCTTGATCGACCCACTGCACATCCGATGTCTAAAGCTTTGCCCATGGGTTTATCACCCATAGCTTCAATGGCAATTTCTGCCAAGGCCTTAGGAAAATTCGGTACATTGTAGTAGGTATCACCGAAATGGAATTCAGCATATTCAGACAACATTTTTTCAGATTCGTAGTTTGATACGGTAGGGAGAATAGCTTCTCCCGCAACGACATAACGAAAACCCGCATGTTGGAAAAAATGCCTTCGAAAA
Organism: Flavobacterium sp.; assembly: GCA_047616645.1. GTDB lineage: Bacteria > Pseudomonadota > Gammaproteobacteria > Pseudomonadales > Azotimanducaceae > JAHRVQ01. The sequence continues at coordinate 39,358 of JBLHIH010000016.1, forward strand.
GCGTATCGAGATGATGATCTACTCTCGTTACCACTCGAAATCCATGACCCACCTTTAAACAAATTATGCTGTCCATCAAAGGTCGGAATAGTAAAGTCATCGTAGTAAGGATGGACTTTGAAACCGTTAAATGGATAGATAGGCGTCTCTGTCCATTGCCAAACATTACCAATGACATCAAATAGTTCGCCATGAGCGTGTAAATTTACGGGACAAGAAGAGGCCGCATGATCAAGGTGTATGTTCGCTGGAGACTGCACGCCTAATCTGATTTCATCAATTTCCGCGAAGTCATAGAGTCTGTACCATTCATCTTCTGTTGGTAGACGAACAGATTGTCCTGTGTGGGCAGCGAACCAATTACAAAATGCTTTTGATTCATGGAAATTAACTTCCGCAGGCCAATCCCAAGGCATGTCTACTATTTCAGTCATTAGGCGTAATTTCCAACCTTGTACTGATCTTTGCCAAAAGGTAGGGCAACTGGCCTGCGCAAAATTGCGCCATTCCCGTCCTTCCTTCGTCCAATGGCTATCTTCTTGATAACCACTTGCTTCGACAAATTCTAGAAATTCTTTGTTACTGACTAAGTACTTGCTTGCTTGGAATGCGTCGACATCGGCCTCATGCTCGCCGTATTCGTTGTCCCATCCGTAGATCGGATCCTCAAAATTTTTACCTAACTCAACTTTACCGGCCGGTATGCTAACGAGTTCGTTTTGTGGGGCATCACCGGTTTCTTCAGAGGCTCTCCATGCCTTACTTGGCTGTACGTAGTCAAGCTCATGCTGGCGAATAAGAACGGAAGACGTTTCGAGATGAATCTGTTCATGTTCAATACCCATTATTATCGGCCACCAAGCGTTTTTCCAATCTATCGGCAAACTCAAAGGTGCCTCGCAGATAATTTTATTGACGACTGCTTTGACTTCCTGACGATAAGATTTTACTTCTTTAACACTTGGCCAATCATAATGTTCCTCGTTTAGGTCGTCCCAACTCATTTCATCCACACCTATCGCAAAAAGAGATTCGAATTGTGGGTTTACGCGTTCGTTTAACAAACCGCCTAAGATCAGTTTGTTAATAAAAAAAGTTGCCGTGTGCCCATAATAAAATATTAGAGGGTGTCGCAAGGGAATAGATTTTACAAAATACGCTTTGTCTGACGATAGAGTTTCAAATAATGATTCGTAACGTTCCCAAGTTACCCTAAAGTAATCGGCTATTTCTTGACGCTTGGACTCTATCTCACCTGTGTTGAGTTCAGGTGTGCGCAAATAGTTTGAAACTGACATTAAATCTTCCCTTTTGATAATTTTTTATCTTACTTTTTACTTTGGTTCTTGTGGCTCTGCTATCAGAATTGACTTAGTTAAAACTCTAACTGTATGAGCCCGATATAGAGTGCAAAATCTTGCGCTATAAACTATCTAGTTAAGTAGAATAGGTATTATTCTCCGATAGATAGAACTTGTTTTTTTGATGAGAAAAAAATCCAGATATAGCATCGAGAAGCAATTTATTTTCTTCCGGAGTGCCTACTGTAATTCGAAGTTTGTCCTTCAAGCCTGGTACATCAAAATGGCGAACTAAAATATTATTTTCTTTTAGGTAAAGGTACAACCTAAGAGCTGAATGTTCTGGTTGGCCATCTGGCGTTACGAGTATAAAGTTGCTTTCACTCTCAATACTAGAAAACCCGAGCGATGCTAATTGGCCCACTAGTCTGCTTTTTTCATTCCTTACTTTTTGCCAGGTACTTCGCGCATAACTTTGATCTTGAAGGGCTGCGGCGGCAATTTGTTGACTAAAAAAATCAAGATTATAGCTATCTTTCGTTTTTTCGAGCATCGGTTTAATTATTTTCGAATGTGCAATACCGTATCCGAAACGCAAGCCAGCGAGAGAGTATCCTTTACTTAAAGTTCTAAGGAAAATGAGATTGTCGAATTCCTTTATTAAATCTAGACAATGATGTTGGATATCTGGATCAACAAAATCTACATAAGCCTCATCAACTAGAAGAATTGAATTTATGCCTTCGGCGAGTCGGCGGATTGTTGGTTTGTCTAGAAGACGTCCGGTAGGAGCGTGTGGATTAACAATAAATGTTAGTTTGCTATTCGCTTTGTTTACCTGAGTGATAAAGTCATCTGGTAAACTCCAATCTTCTTGAAGCGGGATTGGGAGTATGGGACAGTTTTGAATTTGTGCCAGAACTGGGTAGAGGGAATAGCTCGGGTCGGACATGGTTATTGTTTCTTCAGGGTCTACGAATGTCGTTATTACGAGGCGCAACAACTCATCGCCACCTCGTGTAGCAATGATGTTTTCTACATCTACATTGTGTAGATCTGCGGCAACAGATCTAAAATTTTCTGCAGTCGGAGGAGGGTACCTGCGTAGGTTCTCAGTGTTTAGGTTTCTCACTACCTCATCGACCTTTGGTGATGCTGGGTAAGGGTTTTCGTTTGTATTGAGCTTGATTGTTAATTCATCATCAGGTTGTTCACCTGACTGGTACCCTTGCATTTCTGCAATGTTTTTTCTTTCAAATGTCATTCTATGACCAGCCTTCGTAACTAATATCTAGGATGGTCATCAGCACTTTTCCTTCAGGACTTGTGATCAGGCATTCATCATCTATTCTTTTACCCAACAATCCTTTGGCCATTGGAGAATGTAAGCTAATCCAACCTTTTCTCAATTCAATCTCATCTGCTCCGACAATTCTCACTTCCTTTAGTTTGCCCGCTTCATTTTCTAGTTTAATCCAAGCACCAAAGAAAACGCTTTCTTGATCATCCGGTTTTCGATCAACAATCTCTAAATTATCCAACCTCTTAGTAAGATATCGAATACGTTTGTCAATTTCCCTTAGTTGTCTTTTACCGTAAATATAGTCTGCATTTTCGGATCTATCACCCAATGCAGCAGCCGCAGCGACTTTTTTGGTAACGTCCGGTCTAGTGACTTTCCAGATCTTGTTTAACTCATCTCGAAGCGTGCGTGCTCCACTAGGTGTAATGTATATCTTTTCAGTCATTGTTCTGCTTTGATAAAAGTGGTGTTAAGTAATGACAATTCAAGTCCGAATTGAAAGTACGAGCCTATAATACGAGTGAATGTAGATTCTGGATCTGATTTAGCTGATTTTTGACAGATAGCCTAATAGTACGTTTTTCTTGATCGAGTTACTCCGGTTGGCACCAAATAGGGCGTCTTCCGGCCAACGAGGGTTTCGATTAATAATAATTCTTCGTCGTCATGATTGATAAAGGGAGCGGGTTCGATAAACGATTGTTGCCCTTCTTGACGTATGTATTTTGGTTGGTCGTGATGAGTAGGTTTTATTGATTCTTTAAGGCTCGGTTGCTTACGTGCGCTTATTTGTTTCTCACCGTAGCAGGTACACACATAGGATAGCGATTCTTCTACCTCGACATATGCTCCCGTGCCGCGGATACCAACGATGTCCTGTGGTGTCGTGATCAACATCGGCTTCCTTGGCGCAAAAACAGAGCGCATTTTACCCGACAAGAGGTTGATACTGGCAATACTAGGACTGGGAGTTCTGGATCCCCCCAATTTCATAGTTGACTTACTTAGAAGAATGAACGATTCACCAGAGACCACAAAGATGATGTAACTTTTTTCGCCAGTGATAATGCTATCTCCTGGAATAATGCGAGACTCAAGCGTGGCCAATTGTCCATTTATGTGAACTTGACCTCCTAATTTAAAAATGGAACGGGAAAGTTCCAAGCTGCTTGGGGATTGTGAACAGGCGTTAAGAAGCGAAAAACTACTGGAAATAGCACCAATATTGAGGGCTTTTACCAGAAATCTTCTGCGTGATTCTTCAATCTGGGTTATTCTACTCACGATCTAATCCTGGGATAAACGGGTATGTTTTACAAATATATCTTTATCTTGTTATTACTACCTTGTTTGGCAGAGTCCGCACCTTATGTAGCAGAAGGGTTTAGTCGAAGCTTTGATTTTAACATCACTTCCGACTCAAATATATCCAAAGCGTGGCGCAACATAGATAAACGCGACGATACCGTAGCAAGTATGTCTTTTGGGAGTGCGTACAGCAACCCTGGAGGGGAGACAGGTTTGTTGATCCTCAGCGGGTACATTGGATATCAAGGCCGCAGAAATTATGATGACTTGGAACTGTATAAATTATCTCTAAGTGGTCGATATTTACGACAGTTTGATGCTGGCCCCACCTATCACATTGGCTTGGAACTGCGCACACAGCGGTATGCCGATAGCAATGATAGCAATGATAGAAATGATAGAAATGGCGATGTTTACTTTAGGTGTGAACAAACGGCTAAATACTTCAGTTTTAACATCGATGAATTATCAACATAGTCAGCGAAGTGCAGAAAATGAGGCTTAT